>CBFGLP010000842.1:0-2217 GCA_965649595.1 uncultured Myxococcales bacterium
CGGGCTAAACAAGCCCGATGCCTGCGGCGGGCTAAACAAGCCCGATGCCTGCGGCGGGCTAAACAAGCCCGATGCCTGCGGCGGGGCTAAACAAGCGTGAGCCTTCTAGCGCGGAGCTCGGCGCGGCGATCGGGTTGACGGCTCGCTCATCGTGCACAGGTTCTCGCCCGGGTCGGCGAGAGCTTCTCCCCGCACCGGGCGAAGACCCGCCGGACCCCGCCATCACGATCTCTTCTCCCGTCGCTCGCACTGGGCTTTCTCAGTCCTACGAGCGGCGATCCGGGAGAGCCACGCCCCAAGTCAGGAGTCCGACCATGCTGATGCACCGTCTCAACACCGATCCCTTCCGTACGATGGAGCTGCTCTTCGACGCCATGCGTCCGACCGCTGGCGCCCGACGGACCAACTTCGCCCGCAAGCCTGGTCAGGTGCTCGTCGACGAGCAGCCCGAGAGCTACCGCCTGCGCGCAGAGCTGCCCGGGATCACGCCGGAGCAGCTGGGGCTCGAGGTCGGCGACGACTGGGTCGAGCTTTCGGTCAAGCGCGAGGTCGCGGCCCCCGAGGGCTACCAAGCGCTCCGCCGCGAGCGATCCAACTATCAGTTCAACCGCCGTCTGACCTTGCCCAAGCGCATCGATGGCACGGGCGTCGAGGCCGTCCTGCGTGACGGCATCCTGACGGTCACCCTGCCCAAGCACGCCAGCGCGCAGCCGCGGACCGTTGCGATCAAGGCCGCCTGAGCGGCCGGTCAGCCCACGGCAACCTCGAACACACAGGAGATCTTCGTCATGAACACGCAAGCCCAAGTCACGACTCCCGCCAACGAGCCGACCAGCAAGCCCAAGACCGTGGTCTATCCGCTGGTCGACGTGTACGAGAACGAGCAGGAATTCCTGCTCGTCGCCGACCTCCCGGGCGTAACCAAGGAGGGGCTCGAGGTCGCGGTCGAGGCCGGTGATCTTCGCCTGCGCGGCGAGACCGACGAGCTCGAGTACCGACGCAGCTTCTCGCTCGGGGACGACGTCGACGTCGAGAAGATCGACGCCAAGCTCGAGCTGGGCCAGCTGTCGGTCCACCTGCCCAAGTCGACGGCGGCACGAGTTCGCAAGATCGAAGTCAAGCACGGGTAATCTCATGAACATGGGTGATCTCGGGTGATCCGTGACCGCCACTAGGGCGGCTCGATGTCGGGGTTCGGTGGTGCGGCCCCGACATCGCCGGGGTCCTGGTGGGGACCTCGGCTTTTTTGTTTGGCGTCCTGGTCCGAGGGGAGCTTCCGCGCCTGGAGCGAAAGCTCGTCCCCCGCGGCCCGCACGGGCTGTAAGCGCCCTCCAGTGGCCCTTTGCCGGCCTTTTGCGTGTCCGGAAATGCTGCCGTAGCCTGCCAGCGTCCTCGCGTCGCCCATGCTCACCCGACGTCAGTGGTTCACCGCGCTCGCCGGCCTCACGGGCCTCGGCCTCGTCGGCGCGCTCCCCCGTACCGCCCACGCCAAGCCCCCGCGCATCCTGCTGCTCGGCGACAGCATGATCGCCGGTGGATTCGGCCTGTTCCTCGAGCGCGCGCTGACCAAGCACGACGGCTGCGAGGTCCAGCGCCACGGCAAGAGCTCGACCGGCCTCGCTCGGCCCGACTTCTACGACTGGATCGAAGAGGGTGCCAAGGCCTACGAGGCGTTCAAGCCCGACGCCGTGGTCTGCATGTTCGGCGGCAACGATGGCCAGGGCCTCTACATGGGCCGCAAGGCCGACCCGGAGTGGATCCGCTACGAGGAGCCCGGCTGGACGCCCGAGTACCGCCGCCGCGTCAACGCGTTCGCCGACGCGGTCACGCCCAATGGCGAGTACCTGTTCTGGATCGGCATGCCGCAGATGAAGCTCGACAAGCTGCACGAGCGGGTCAAGCACATGAACTTGATCTACCGCGGCGAGATGGCGATCCGGCCTAACGCGCTCTTCGTCGACATCTGGCGGGTGCTGGCCGACGAGACGGGAAAGTATGCCGACAAGCTCGAGATCGCGGGCAAGCGCGTCCGCGTGCGCACGGGCGACGGCGTGCACCTGACCGTCGATGGCTCGCACTTCCTCGTCAGCCACGTGCGGCCGGAGATCTTGCTCGAGCTCGGGATCACGCCGTCCCCGACCGACCAGGTCGTCCCCGCTTGACTGTCTTCGTCAGCCCCACGGGGGCTGAGACGGTCTTCGTCAGCCCCACGGGCGC
>CBFGLP010000843.1:0-2833 GCA_965649595.1 uncultured Myxococcales bacterium
CGGCACCGGGACCGGCTGGGTCGTCACCGGCAAGGGCCTCGACGACCGCATCCACATCGTCACCAACTACCACGTGGTCGAGGGCGGCCGGCGCTTCTCGGCCGAGTTCGAGGGGCTCGACGGTCAAAAGATCTCGGTCAGCGACCTCGAGGTCGTCAAGGTCGATCCGGGCCGCGACCTCGCGCTGTTGCGAACGCCCAGGCTCGCCGGGATCCACCAGGGCCTCGAGCTCCGGACCAATACACCCGGGCTCGGCACCCGCATCGCCGCGTTCGGGTTCCCCAGCGTGGTCGGCTCGGGCTACCAGCTCACCTTCGAGCCCGGCGACGTGACCTCGGATCTGCGTACCTTCGAGGACGGCTTTGCCTACATCACGACCAACGCAAACATCAACCCGGGCAACAGCGGCGGCCCGGTCGTCGATCAATGCGGTCGGGCCGTCGGGGTGGTCGTGGCTCGCGTCGTCGATGTCGAGCGGGTCGGCCTGGTAATCCCGGCCAGCGACCTCGACGCGCTGATCCAGGAGTACCTGCACCCCAGCGGCACGCCCGAGCAGCGGGTCAGCAAGCAGGTCGAGACGCTCTTCAGCGGCATCCGGCAGGGCAAGACGATCGAGGCGGTCGGCGCCTTCTCGCCCGTGTTCATGGGCGATCGCATGATCCCGCTGCTCGCCACGCTGCAGCAGGACATGAACTCGCGCATCAACGGCTACGTCGAGGCGCAGGGGCTCACGCCGATCTTCGCCGGCCTGACCTTCGACGAGCAGCAGGCGGTCATCCTGCAGGTGCTCACGGCCGAGGAGTACGACATCTATTTGATCAACGTGATGGTGCAGGCCGGGCTGCTGACCGAGCTCGAGGCCGCCCGCATCTTGGTCGCTACTTATGTGCCGATCCTGCTCCAGCCCGAGGGCGAAGGTTGGGTGCTGACCGGCCACAGGGTCGAGAGCCTGCGGATCCAAGACCAGGATGCGCGCGCGCTGGTCGTGCTCGAGTGGGAGAACGGGGTGACCCGCCAGCGCATGACCACGCGCTGGCTGTTCATCCTGCACGAGCGCTGGGGTGACTGGGGGGTCGAGTCGTTCGATCCGGCCTGAGCTCGAGCGGAGTCGGGTCAAGGCCAGGTGTCCTCGCCGACGAGGTGAGCGGGAGCGTAGGGGAAGACCTCGCTGTTCGGCAGCGCCTCTGCGAGCTCGCGGGTGAGCGAAGGCGAGAGCCCGGCCCCGTGGATTCGCAACGCCTCGAGCCGCTCGAAGCAGTGGGCGTGGGCGAGCAGCGCCCGGCCGACTTGGTCGAAGCGCTCCCGATCGGTGCCCACGAACGAGAGCTCGAGCTCGCGCAGGCGAGTGAGCAGCGGCGAGCGTGCGAGGAGATCGATCAGCTCGAGCAAGTGGTGCCATAGCCCGAGCTCGAGCCGCTCGAGCGCTGGCAGACACTCGCCGGCAAACAGCCGCGCGTAGACGTCGAGGGGGTCGGGGCTGGAGCCGCGACCGGCTCGCAGATAGCTGGACCAGAGCTTCAGCGAGACGAGCCGAGGGCAGGCAAGCGAGGCACCGAAATTGATGTGCTCGATCTGTAGGACGAGCTCGCGCAGCTCGGGGGCGAAGGCCAAGACAGGCTCGAGCTGCAGGACACGCCGCGGCGCGATGTCGGCGGGGCGATTATTGTAAGCAAGGCAAAAGCCGAGCTCGTCTTGAAGCGTGAGCGTGCGCAGCGTCGAGCGGGCACCGAACGTGGGCAGAGCCTCGATAAGCGCCGACCAATCGCAGGAGTGCAAGCCGAGCGAGCGCAGGAACCGTGCGCTCGAGCTGGGCAGAATGGTCCACAGCGGATCCTTGCGAGACGGGCGATTACCAGGCCAGCCGCGGATCTCGAGCCCTTCGAGGAACCCGAGTCGAAAGTCGACCTCGACTCCCTCTCCGAAGGTCGAGAGGATCTCGTCCTCGCCCAAGTACCAGTGGCCGAATATGTCGATGTTCTCGAGCAGGAGATCGGTCCGGAGCTTGTCTATCCGTCGTCGAGCGCTCGGGCCCGCCGACTGTAGCGCGAGCTCGTAGCTGAGCAGCTCACCGAAAGGATCACCCTGCGCGAGCAACCAATCACCGTACACCTGCCAGGCAGGCAAGTCGTCGAAGTCGAGGCAGATCGCCCGCTCGAGGTCGGCGTGGCGGGCGGGGGAGAAGTCCTTGGGCCTCCTGCGCGGCTTCCTGGCGCGCTCCTCCGCCTGCGCCTGAGCCCGCGCTTTCCTCCGCTGTCGCTTGCCTGGCTGGCTCTGCTTGGTCACGCGCTCACTCGGGGCACTCGAATGCGATACCCATATCCAGCAGGCTCATGTCGAGGTCGAAGTGAACCTCGGGCTTGCCCGGCTCCCCCTCGCCGATCAGCACGACCGAGGCCGCCCGGTGCAGGTGCGCCGACGGGCCGCCCTTGCGCTCGCCGGGCCCGTGGTCGTGCTCGGCGATGACCGGGAAGCGCTCGGTCATGGTCTCGCCAGCGGCGAGCTTGCGTGGGTCGCGGCTGATCGAGGTGGTCCCGGGCTTTCCGTAGCAGCCCTCGTAGAACACGATGAATTGGATGTCTTCGAGCGCGAAGGGCAGGGGATTTTTCAGCTCGACGATCAATTCTTCGCCCTCGAGACGAACCTGCAATTCGTCGAGGGCGCGGACCGAGGTCATGTAAAAGTGCTCGATCTGCGGGTGATGGCCACGGTCGACGATGATGCCGTCGGGTGACTCGATCCAATCGCTGCGCATCTGCATGCTCGGGCAGTTGCTCGCGTCGGCTTCGACCGGCGGTCCCGGGGGCGGCTTGGTCCCCGCGTTGCCGCGCGCGAG
>CBFGLP010000844.1:0-7643 GCA_965649595.1 uncultured Myxococcales bacterium
AGGGCTGGATCGACGAGATCATCGCCTGACGTTCGCGGGTTGCTCTCGTCAGGTGAGGATGGAGCGAGGGTCAGCGAGCTGACCCTCGCTTCATATCATCGGTTGATGCTTCATGTGTCGAGCAGGTCACTGGCCTGCTCGACCTCGAAGGCACGTGTCAGCCAGGTTCGTACGCGTTCAGGATCGCGGCACCCGAGGATCGTCGACTCGAGCGCGAGGTCGAGCGCCAAGCCACGATGGCGCAGAATCTGGATGACCGCCTCGGCGCGCCCCTCGGCGCGCCCCATCCGGACGCCTCGCATGTGCAGGAAGCTCTTGAGCTCCCGCGGCGTAGGTTCGTACTCCTGCTCGTACTCGTCGGTCAGTCGTGCAGCTTTCGCGGCGTTCATGATCAGCTCCTCTTCGAGGTGGGCCAACAGCATCTGTCGATATAGCACGGCATCTTCGTCTTCGAACGCGTTCAAGGCATGCAGCGCGCCGGCCACCAGAGCAACGTGGTCGGGGTTCTCGGGATCCTGCGCGTGCAGCATCGCGTGCAGCAGCACGGCTTCCGGCTCCTCGACCGGGTCGATCACGTCCAACCACGGAACCGTGCTGGGTGTGACCACGACGATCTGCATGAATTGGATCGTCGGCTGGATCTCGGAGAGCACCCATTCGGCGACTTCGTCATCGAAAGTAAATACGACCAGGATGATGTGCTGGCCGAGAGTCGACCGATAGACGAGGGCGAACTCCTGCCACCTCGTGCACTTGGTGTCGTCGATCCACATCTGCAGCTCAATCAGGCTGCCGATGCAATCCGAGGTGCGGATCTTTCGCAGGGTCTTGCGCGTCGGGGCCTTGTTCGGCCACGTGCGCGTGACCATGTCGGCGCGCAGCTCTCGCCAGCGACCCTCCTCGTCGAGGGGCCACACTTCGGTCGGCAGGACCTCGACCGTGCCGTCCGGAGAGATCTCCGGTAAGGCGGCGAGCTGCTGAAGCAGCTTGGTGAGCCACTCCTTCGAGCGCCGGAGCAGCGAGACCATGCCCCGATGTACGGCGCCGCGGGGTCGGGGCTGTTCTTCCGGAGGATCGGGATCGTCTCGGCCGCGGGCTGCCGACTTCATCTGTTCAGGCGTGTCGGGTTCGGGCTCGGAGTCGTGCGGGTTGGGCTCGTGGAGGTCGTGGCTGGTCACGCCCCTCGTGTCGGCCCGCGCCAAACTCCCTTGCACACATTCGCATCAGCCCCGTCGGCCGAGCCGCTCGAGCAAGGCCTCGGTCGCCTCCCACTGTGCTCGCCCGCGCTCCGGGTCCATCGCCCGCGGGTCCGGATCCTTGTGTGCCCACTGATGCAGATAGATCCCCGTCTGGCCGGTCAGCTGAGGTGCGAGGCACAGATAGAGCGAGGGCTTGGCGGCTTTTTCGGGCGACTGAAAGAAGAGCGAGAACGCCACCCGGAGCAGCGGCTGCGACCACTTCGGTGCCTCGCGGGCGAGCTTGGAGTCGACCGCTCCCGGGCAGTTCGCGTGCACTTCGATCCCCTGCGCCTCGAGCCGTCGGGCTAGCTCGTTGGCCAAGGTCACGAGCGCCAGCTTGTAGGTCCCGTAGCGCTCGAGCACCTGCCCGATCGTGAACGACTCGTACTCGCCGAGCTTGCCGAGGTCCATCTCCTTGGCCCCGCGGTGCGCCTCCGAAGCCACGAGGAGGAGCCGCGGCGGCCGGGGTCCGCCCGTAGCCATCAGGTCGCGCGCGAGCAAGCCAGCAACCAGCACGTGGCTGGCCAGGTAGTTGACCACGAACATCTGCTCGAGCCCCTGCGGCGTCTCGACGTCGCCGGTCGGCACGAGCGCCGCATTGAGGACCACGAGGTCGAGCTTGCGCCCGCGCGCGGCCAGCTCTTCGACCAGCGCGTCGATGCTGGTCAGGTCCGCGAGGTCGACCCGCAGCATGTCGACCGCCTCGCTCCCGCTCTGGTCTCGCAGGCTTCGGGTCAGCTCCGGCGTGGCCGTGCGCGCGGCCCCGTACACGTGCAAGCCTCGACGGGCGAGCTCGACCGCGATCGCGGCGCCGAGGCCCGAGCTCGCTCCGGTCACCAACGCGGTCGCGCCATCGAGGCGCATGTCGTCGGTCAGCTGGCCGAACGCCGGGCCGCGTACGAAGGTGTTCTTGATGCCCTTGAAGGTCGCAACGAAGGCGTTGTCGTAGTTGGGCCCGCTCACGGGGCGTAGCTTCGACCCACCACCTCCGGCTTGTCGAGAGCGGCCGTGCTCGTGCGCGGGTCCGCGACGAAGCGCACCCGCCCGACCGTGCCGACCCGCAGCGCCGCGTCTGCCAGCTCCGGCAGCTCGCGGGTGTCGAGCTTGGCTTCGGCGAAGATCAGCCGAGTGCCGACCTCGATCTCCGGCGCGATCGTGACGACCTCGCCGTCGAGCTCGAGCGTGTCGGAGATCACCACCCGGACCTTGGCGCCGAGCCGCAGCGCCTCGCTGCGCGCCTCGGGTACGGCGAAGCGGACCTGGAGCGCGTCGGAGATCAAGCGCACGACCGGATCACCGCTGCTCAGCGTGGCCCCGGCGTCGACGAAGCGACTGGCGACGACGCCAGAGAAGGGCGCCCGTAGCTCGGCCTCGGCGATCCGGTCGCTCGCCTCCTGCATCTTGCTGCGCTGCTGCGAGAGCGAGGCTCCAGCGCTGCGCTTGCGCGCGTCGGCCAGCTTCTCGGCGAAGCGTTGCTCGCGAAGCTCGGCCTTGGACACGAAGTCCTCGAGCTGCTCGACATCCTCCCGCTTGGCCTTGGCCTGCTCGAGCTCGAGCTCGAGCCGCTCGAGCTCGGCCTGCGAGGCCTTCCACGCGGCGGTCGCCGAGGCCAGCTCGCTGCGATCGCCTCGCACATCCATCTCGGCGACGACCCCGTTCGCGTCGACGTGATCGCCGACCTCGAGGTCGAGGCGCTCGAGCCGAGCGAAGCCAGCGGCGACCAGCACCACCTCGACCTCGGGCACCAGCACCCCGATCATCGGTTGCTCGCTCGGCTGCTGGGTCGAGCTGGGCTGTGTGGTGGGATCGCTCGGCGTGGCCTCGCTGGCCGCGAGCTCGGAGCGCGGGTGGCCCTCGTCAGCCGAGCCGCGCCCGCACGCGACGAGCAGCGCAGCCGAGCAGAGCAGCGCGCAGATCCTCGCTCGTCGATGGCCTCCGCTCATGCGACCTGCCTCTCGTAGAGCCGCCGATAGAACTGACCGCGCTGCAAGAGCTCGCTGTGCGTGCCCGACTCGACCACGCGACCCTGATCCATCACCAGGATCAGATCAGCGTCGATCACCGTGCTGAGCCGGTGCGCGATCACGATCCGCGTGCACTCGAGCGTAGCCAACGAGCGCTGGATCGCCGCCTCGGTCACGCTGTCGAGGTTGCTGGTCGCCTCGTCCAAGAGCAGGATCGAGGGCTCTCCGGCCAGCGCACGCGCGAGGGCCAGGCGCTGCCGTTGACCGCCCGAGAGCGAGGCGCCGCCGTCGGCCAGGATTGTCTCGTAGCCCATCGGCAGCGCGGCGATCTGGTCGTGGATCGCCGCTCGCTTGGCCGCGTCGATCACCGTGTCGAGCGTCATCTCGGGGTGACCGAGGGCGATGTTCTCTCGCACCGACATGCCGAACAGATCGCCCCGCTGCGTGACCACGCCGAGCTGCTCGCGGACGCTGCGAAGGTCGAGGCCCGCGAGGTCCATGCCGTCGTAGAGCACCCGGCCCTGCTGCGGGCGATAGAGCCCGACCAAGAGCTTGGCCAGCGTTGACTTGCCGGCGCCCGACGACCCGACCACCGCGACAAATTGGCCCGGCGCGATGTCGACCGACACGTCGAGCACCGCGTGCGGCGTCTGATCGGAGTAGCGGAAGCTGACCCCCTCGGCCTTGATCCGTCCGCTGAGCTTGGGCGCACGCGCGACCTTGTTTGGATCCTGCTCGGGCTCGGACTGCATCACGTCCTCGATCCGCTCGAGGTAGCTGCCGAGCGTCTGGAACTTGAGCGTCACGCCGACCAGGGCGCTGAGCGGGCCCAAGAAGCCGCCGCCGAGCGCCGAGAGCCCGAGCATCGCGCCGAGGCTCAGCTGACCGTCGAGCACCAGCTTGGTGCCGGTGCCGAGGATGACCAGCGGCGCCGCCATCGAGAACGCGGCCATCGTCGAGCCGATCAGCGCGTCGAGCCGTCCGCGGCGGAGCGACACGTTGAGCGCGTCGACGAACAGGTTGGACCAGCGGTCGACCGCCCGATACTCGGCGCCCATGCTCTTGAGCGTCTCGATCCCGCCGAGCATCTCGACCTCGTAGCTGGAGGTCTTGGCCTGGGCGGCGAGGCTCTCGGTCATCAGCTCGCGCTGGACTCGGCGGGTCGCCCAGTAGAGCGAGAGCTGGACGGCGCCGAGCAGCAACACGACCGTGCCCATCAGCGGGCTGGCCCAGAAGATCATGATCAAATAGATGCTGACCAGCGAGCCATCGAGCAGGGCCGACATCGCGCCCGAGGTCAGGATCTCGCGCACGATCGCGTTGCTGCCCAGGCGCATCATCAGGTCGCCGGTCGAGCGCCGCTGGAAGAACGCGTAGGGCAGATCGATCAGGTGGTCGAGGAACCCGATCGTCATCTTCGCGTCGAGCAGCGTGCGCAGCTGAACGAGCAGGTTGGCGCGCACCAGCGAGCTAATGAAGTTGAACACGACCATCATCGCGAGGCCGGCGGCCAGCACGAGCAGCAGGTCGACGTCGCGGCGCGGGATGATCCGGTCGACCAGCAAGGTGGTCATCAAGGGCAAGGCCAGCGCGAGCAGCTGGACCAGCACCGACATCAAGAGCGAGCGGCTCCACAGGGCCGGGTAGGCCAGCACCTGCGCGGCGTAGCGGCGCAGCAGCGGCTTGCCGCGATCCTGCGGCTGGAACGCCTCGCTCGGCTCGAGCAGCAGCGCGACGCCGGTGAACGCCTCGTTGAACTCCGCGAACGAGATCCGTCGGCGACCGTAGGCCGGATCGAGGATGTGCACGCCGTCGCGTGCGACCCGATCGAACACGACGAAGTGGTTGAACTCCCAGTGGAAGATCGCCCCGCACGGGACCAAGGCGAGGTCGTCGATATCCTCGACTTGAACCCCGCGACCGCGTAGCCCGTAGCTGCGCGCGGCTCGGAGGATCCCCAGCGCGCTCACGCCGTTGTGGTCGGCACCCACCGCGAGCGTGAGCTGGTCGAGCGGGACCACGCGACCGAAGTACTGGAGCACCATCGCCAGGCAGGCCGCGCCGCAGTCGGCCGCGGTCATCTGCTGGACGTGCTCGAGCTGCCGTCGTGGCCCGAGCATTCCGAGCCGCTGCAGGGCCGGGAAGCGGCTGGACAGCGCGCTGTCGCCCGCTCGGTCGCTGTGGGGCCGACTCGGCTCGGTTTCGGAGCTCATGGCGAAGCGGCCTCGCTCTGACTCTTGCGCGAGCCCCTCGGCCCGGACGGGCCGACTAAGCCTTTCGGTCCGGACGGGCCGACTGAGCCCTGCTCGGCGCGCGCGAGCTGCTGGAGGGCCGGGATCAAGGTCTCGAGCAGGGTCTCGTCGCGCAGCTTGGCCTCGAGCACGCCCTGCATGCCATCGTAGACGCGGTACTCGGTGTCGTCGGCCACGAAGGTGTCCGCGGGCAGCTCGGTCACGACCACGACCACCGGTCCGGCCAGCTCGAGCGCGCCTTGGCGATCGCGGCCCAAGAAGCGCATCGCCTCCGCAGGGCCGACCACCTCGTCGGCGACCGAGCGGACCGCGACCTCTTGGCGGCTGTCGGGGAAGCCCTCGAGCTCGAGGTAGAGCCGGGTCTCGTCGGCGCTCAGCAGCGGTCGGTAGTGACCCGGGAACAGCCCGACCACTACCGTCTGGGCCGAGTCCCGCTCGATCGACACGACCGCGTCCCCGGGCGAGACCGGCTGACCCGGTCGCACGCGCACGTCCGAGACCACGCCTGCTTGCACGGCCCTGACCGCTCGCTCGTCGACGTGGGCGCGGGCGGTCCGCAGCTGACCATCGAGCGCGGCCAGCCGCTCGCGCCGGGACTCGTCGGCCGGCTCGCGCAGCAGCTCGACCAAGCGCTGCTCGTACTCTCGCTCGACCCGATCGAGCTCGGCTCGCTGGGCGGCGTCGTCGAGCCGGACCAAAACCTCGCCCGACTCGACCCGCTGACCAGGCCGGACCTCGATGCTCTGGACCAAGCCGGGCACGGCCGAGGTCACCACCACCCGGCCTTCACGACGGACCACCGCGATGCCCTGCGCGTACTCGCCGACGCGCGCGGTCGCGGCGAAGATCAAGCCCGCGACCACGACCGCCATCGTCACGCGCACCGCCCAGCGGGTCCAGGTCGAGACGATGTGCAGGGGCTTGCCCGGCCTCGCCCCGCGAGCGTGAGCCTCGAGCGCGGCCGTACGAAAGATCGCTCGCCGCTGCGGGCTCGAAGCTGGGGATGTTGAGGCGCTCGGCTCGGTCACGCGATCTCCCGCGCTCGCTCCTCGCTCGGGCTCGGCGACCCGCTCAAGCCGAGCGAGCCACGGCGTGAGCGATCAGAGCATCGCACAGCGGTCCCCTGATATCGACGCCCGCGCGGGCCTCGAACCCGAGGAACATCGCCGAAGGGTTGAGCTCGAGGATCTTGTAGCGACCCTCGCGGTCGGCCTTGATGTCCATGCCAGTGTAGCGCAGCCCGATCACCTCGGCCGCGCGGACGCACTGCTGCGCGACCTCGTCGGGCAGCTCGATCGCCGTGATCCGGTTCTCGTGCTGGCGAAAGTCGATCGCGTCGGTGTCGATCCGCAGCGCACAAACGACGCGGCCGTCGATCACGTACACGCGCACGTCGTCGCCGGGCAGCAGCTCTTGGAAGCAGACCGGAGCCCCGCGCAGCTTGGCCAGCCGCTCGTCGGTCAGATCCTTGGCCTCGACCTTGCGCGTCGCCGCACCGCCGGCGACCGGCTTGTAGATCGCCTCGTGCTCCGTGCAGAAGCGCTTGACCGCTTCCGGATCGTTGCTCCACAGCGAGATCGGGACCGGCAAGCCGGCCGCCTCGAGCAGCGCGAGCTGGTAGGGCTTGGTGATGTTCGTGCTGGTCGCCGCGGAGTTGTACATCGCGGTGCCGGACTTCTCCCAGCGCAGCAGGATCGCCGTCAGCAGGGTCGAGCGCTCGCGGAACGCCAAGGTCGTGCGCCGCCAGTCTTCCTTCATGGCCTCGTCGGCATCGACGCCGTAGGCGGCCGGGCTCTGGTAGATGCTGCGCAGGTAGACCGCCGCGGGCCGACCAACGCGGCGCCCCTCGATCACGACGTCGCCAGCTTGGTGTCCGAGCGAGATCGGCAGGTCCTCGGGGAAGCGCTGGGCATCGAGCACGAAGGGCTCGTGTCCGCGCTCGCGCAGACCCTCGTAGATGGCTCGGGCGTGGTCGTCCGCGAGCGCGCCGGCGATGACGATGGGAGAGTTGGGCATGGCGACGTCGACGAGGTCGTTCGAAGGAAGGCCGACGGGGGCAGACTCGGCCAAGCGACCGAGCGCCCCCGCCGAGCGAGCGATCAGACGGTCGGGAGCGGCTCTTCCTCGCCCAGCGCGAGCGTGGTCTCCCAGGTCTCCTCACCGATCGCGAGCGTGGTGGGGTAGGGATC
>CBFGLP010000845.1:0-4521 GCA_965649595.1 uncultured Myxococcales bacterium
TGGAGCCCCAACATCGTCGGGCCGACGGCTGGCGGCGCCGTCGAGGGCCTACCGATGGTCGCGTTCCCCTCGATGCACGGCATCGAGCACCGGATGCCGACCGAGATCCAGCTGACCGAGCGGCACGAGTACGAATTGAGCGAGGAGGGCTTTATCGGCCTCGTGTTCCTCAAGGGCACCAACCAGGCCTGCTTCTTCTCCGCCAATTCGTGCCAGCGACCCAAGACCTTCCAAAAGACCCCGGAGGGCCGCGACGCCGAGCTCGGCTCGCGGCTCGGCGCGCAGCTACCTTACGTGTTCATCGTCTGTCGAATCGCGCACTACCTCAAGGTGCTGCAGCGCGAGGAGATCGGCCGCCACGTCGAGCGCAGCGACCTCGAGCGCGAGCTCAACGACTGGCTGCGCAAGTACATCTCGGACATGGATAACCCGGCCCCGGCGGTGCGAGGCAAGCGTCCGCTGCGACAGGCCAAGGTGATCGTCGAGGAGGTGCCGGGGCAGGCTGGGTGGTACCGGGCGCACCTCTTGTTGCGACCGCACCTCAAGTACATGGGGGCGTCGTTCACCTTGTCGTTGGTCGGCAAGCTCGAGCGCGAGAGCGGGTCTTGAGGGCCACCTCGGCGACGCAGCTATTCGGCCGAGCCCGCGCACGGCCGCTTCGCAAGCGCAGGACATCGGCGAACAAACGCGGCTCGCGGTGAGCCGCGAGCCGCCGCTGGTTGCCGTGGGCGAGCGCCGCGATCACCCGATGTTCGGGCACAGCTCGACCGGCCCGAACAGGTTGTTGTCCTCGACGCACTCGTTGAACGCGCCCCCGCCCATCTCGTCGTTGTCGACGGCGACGCTCACGTCGTAGGGCGCGGTCCCGGGCGAGGGGATCGTCAACTGCACCTTGATGCAGGCGCCAGCAGGAATCGCCTTGTCCGTCTCGACCGTCCCCAGGATCCCCTCGGCTTGCTCGGTGAAGGTCACCGCGACGCCCGGACCGACGCCCAGGCAGCCCTGGTTGCACACTCGCGCGGAGAAGGTCACCTCGCTCGTGCACATGCCGACGGACTCGAGATCCTGCGCGACCAGGTCTGGCGCGCAGTTTTGCACCGCACCCTGAGCGTTGCGGCGATACGAGTTGAAGGGGCTCCCGGCCGGGACCTCCCAATTGCTCTGCTCGACCACCGGTACGCTGCCGTCGATCTCGACGTTGGTGATGTGGTAGGTGTGCTGATTCCAGATCGGCCGAGTCGCGACCCAGTTGTCGAGCCGATCTTCGAACACCTCGACTCCGCCGTCGCCGATGTCGCCTTGCTCGGAGTAGTTGTTGGTCGAGACGACGATCTCCGACTTGAAGTCGCCGTCGACGTCGGCGATGACCGGATACTCGACGCGGGTGGCCGAGCTCTCGATGTCGCGGAACAGGATCTCCGCGTCGGTCATGTTCTGATCACACAGCGGCCCGGGCGGATCCATGGCGCAGTCGGGCTCGGTGCCCGGGTAGATCCGCAGGTAATACTCGTCGCCGTAGATGACCTCGTTGCGGCCGTCGCCGTCGAAGTCGAACACCGACGAGCCGGTCCGGTTCGACGACACGTCCTTGGTCACCGCGTCCCACAGCTTGGTCAGCGTCGACACCCCGTCGAACTGCACGACCACGTAGCGGGCCCCGCCCGCGGTGCCGATGTCGGGGGTGCCGTCGCCGTCGAAGTCGGCGATGTTGGGCGGGCCGCCAGCGCCACCGCTGGGGATCGGGAACTGGGCCAGCACGGCGCCGGTCGGGCCATCGAGCATGTCGATCGAGCCGCTGCGAACGACGACGACCTCGGGGATGCCATCGAGGTGGAAGTCGGCGACGCCACAGAAGCCGTCGCCGCCTTGGGTCCACAAGGTCGAGCCGGCGAAGTCGACCCCGACCGTGCCCGTGAAGGTGTAGGCGGTCCCACCGGCGATGACCTCGGGCCGCAGATCGCCGTTGAGGTCGGCGACGCACGAGAGCTGGCCGACGCTACCGTTGTTGCCGACGCCGCCGTTGCCGGTCCACAGCAGCTGGCCCGCCGAGTCGAATACCGTGCGCCCGTAGACGATCTCGGCGTTGCCCTGCAGATCCATGTTGACGATCGACGGTGAGCCGGACTTGCCAGTCCCGGTGTAGTTGTCCGACTTCCACAGGATCGTGCCATCGGCCGCGACCGCGTAGAGCCACGCACCTTCGCCCGGGTTCACGACCTCGGGCGTGCCGTCGTAGTCGAGGTCGCCGATCGCCGGCGTGGCCCCGGAGTCGCTGCGATAGGCCGGGTCGCTGATCGTCCAGACCTTCGCGCCGGTGTCGCCCCGGATCGCGCGCAGGATGCCGTTGGTCGTGTAGTTCTGCGCGTTGTAGCTGTTGAACACGATCTCGGGGATGCAGTCGCCGTCGAGATCGGCGACCGAGGGCGTCGACACGACCTGATAGTGGTTTGGGTTGTCGTCGTCGGTGGGCTGGACGTGCGGCCAAGTCACGGTGCAGGTGCCGGCCATGCAGACCTCTTCCTTTTGGCAGGCAGAGTCGTCCATGCACGCCCGGACCTTGCGGCGTCCCCAGGTGAAGCGCGGGATCGGATCGAACACGCCGGCCTCGGGCGTGTAGGTGCAGTCCTTATTGGCGATGTCGGGCACGCACAGGCCGAGCTCGCCGTCACAGACCTCGCCTTCGTTGCAGCCGGTCTCGGTGTCGGTGGCGCAGACTCCAACTTGGCAAGGCGAGCCCGGGACGATGCAGCCGCCCGCGTAGCAGATCTCTCCCGCGTTGCAGCACTGGGCTGGATCGCCGCAAGGCTCCTCTTCACCACAGTCGATCACGCACTGCTGGAGATCGGGATCGCACTGCTCCTCGGGTCCGCAGCAGTCGTTGCCGCAAGCCGAGCAGTCGGTGTCGCTCTCGCTCGAGTCGTCGAAGGTCGTCGTGACGTCGTCGGCAGAGTCGGCGGTCTCGCTGGCCGACTCACCATTGTCATTCTCGGTCCCGAGCTCGTCGTCGACGATCCCGTCATCGTCGACTTCGGCTCGACCCTCGTCGCCCTTGCAACTGATCAATGCGAGCGTGGTGGACAGCGGGAGCAGCAGGCCGAGGGGGACGAAGCGCGAAGACACCATGACGTCCGATGATAATGGTTGCGCGGATGGGGTGGCGTGCCTCGCTCGGACGCAAAAGCGAAGGAGGTGATCGTTGGATCACCTCCTTCGTCGAGACGCTAGTTTAGCGGGGCGGAATCAGCCGCAGTCCACCAACTCGCCGTCCAGCGGAGCGCACTCCGTCCAACCATCGGGGGCGCACGAGTTCGGGATCTGCCAGGGGTTTTCCTCGCCGGCCGGGCAGGCGTAGCTGATCACCTGATCGCAGAACGCCTGCGAGGTGCAGCCGATGTACTCGCTCGGACCGACGCAGACCTGGTTGTCGGGGGTCGGGTAGAGCGACTCGCCGAACACCGGGTAGCAGCCGGGCGTGGCGATGCAGAGCATCTCGTCGAGGTTGGCGCAGTCACCACCGAAGCCGCAGTCGAGGTTCGCTTCCTCGCAATGGCCGAGCTCCATGTAGAGGTTGGCGCAGTCGTTGCCCTCGCACTCGCAGCCGCTCACGCTCTCGCACTCGTCGCCGTTCCACTTCCAGCCCCAGAACAGATCACACAGGCCCAGGCCCTGGGCGTCCATCGGGTCGCACAGGGGCGGGGGCGGAGGCTGCTCGCAGTCGAGGTGCTGCAGCTCGCACTCCCACTGCTCCCAGGGGAGCGTGTCGCAGTCCTCACCGACGCACTCGCAGCCGCTCACGCCGACGCACTGCGCACCGTCCCACGCGTAGCCGAAGAACGCGTCGCACATGCCGTCGCCCTTGGCGTCATCGGCCTCGCAGTTGGGCTCCGACAGCTCGCACAGGCCGTGCTCGCTCCAACACAGCATCTCGTCGTCGTAGAGCTTGTCGCAGTCTTCGCCGACGCACTCGCAGCCGCTGATGCTCTTGCAGACGAGGCCGTTCCACGAGTAGCCGAAGTGCGCGTCGCAGTCACCGATGCCCTCGGCGTCCCACGCAGCGCACTCGTCACCCATCGGGCACCCGAGGTGATCGGCCTCGCACTGGGCGGTGTCCGGGTAGAGCTCGCCGCAGTCCTCGCCCACGCACTCGCAGGCCGAGAGCAGCGTGCACCCGGTCCCGGTCCAGTAGTAGCCGAGCTCTTGCTCGCAGCCGCCCTCACCCTGGATGTCCTGCGGCGCGCAGTCGTTGGGCGGGAAGCACTGGCCGTAGGACTCCGTGCACGCGGCCTCGTTGGGGAACAGCGAGTCACACTCCGAGCCGTTGCAGGTGCAGATGATCTGCTCGCAGTTGTTGCCGTTCCAGAACCAGCCGCGAGGGTTGTAGCACTCCTCGGGGCCGTTCATCGCGTCCATCGCGGCGCAGTCACCATCGCCGTCGCCGTCCCCGTCACCGTCACCGTCACCGTCGCCGTCGCCGTCACCATCGCCGTCCCCGGTGGGGTCGCCGTCGCCATCACCGGTGGG
>CBFGLP010000846.1:0-7936 GCA_965649595.1 uncultured Myxococcales bacterium
GCTCGAATCGACGCCTTCGGTGCGTTTGAAGGGTCGCATCCCTCTCTGCAATGATCCCAACCGCGGGGTGACTCTCCTCGCCCGTGCTTTGCCCCACGCTTCGAAACCCGAGCTGGAGCTCGATTTGGCCTCCCATTGATCGCCGGCCACGCTAGCGTCGCCCCCCACCATTTGGAGGGTCTCGAGCGATGAGCGATACGATCAACTTCGAGCAAGGTACGTTCTGTTGGGTCGACCTGAGCACCCGTGACATGGAAGCGGCCAAGCGCTGGTACAGCCAGCTGTTCGGCTGGGAGGTGTCGGAAGGTGAACCAGGCGGACCTCCCTACGCGATGTTCACGATGGGCGGCAAGATGGTTGCCGGCGTCGGTCAGATGAGCGACGACATGATTCGGCAGGGCGTCCCGCCGACGTGGAACAGCTACGTCTCGGTCAACGACGCCCGCGCGATCGAGGCCAAGGTCCGCGAGCTCGGCGGAACCATCACCGTGCCGGCGATGGAGGTGATGAACGCGGGCTGGATGGCCTTCTTCCAGGATCCGACCGGCGGTCACCTGGGCGTGTGGCAGCCCAATGAGCACCGCGGCGCGCAGCTGATCAACCAGCCAAACTCGTTGTGCTGGAACGAGCTGATGACCCGCGACGTCGACAAGGCCAAGAGCTTCTTCGCCGCGCTGTTCGGGTGGACGTACGACGAGATGCCGACTGACACGGGCCCCTACTCGATCGCCCGGGTCGGCGAGCAGCGCGCGGGCGGGATGATGGCGATGGAAGGCCCGATGTGGGAAGGCATTCCGCCGCACTGGATGGCCTACTTCGCGGTCGCCGACACCGACGCGATCGCCAACCGAGTCCGCGAGACCGGCGGCAAGGTCTGCGTCGAGCCCACGGACATCCCGGTTGGGCGCTTCGCGGTGCTCGAGGATCCGCAAGGCACGTACTTCTCGGTCATCAAGCTGAACCCGATGGGCTAATCGGAGAGCTCGGTCGAGCCAGCCGCTCTGCCTGGCTCGACCGAGCGAGTAGACTCGCCGAGTGACCGGCCTCGGCAACGTGTTCGACTCCTTCGAGGGCGAGCAGGACAGCCCACGCGGACCCGATCTGCGAGTCAGCGTGGAGGTGCCTCGGGCCGCCCTCGGAGGATCGATCCGCGTGCAGGTGCCCGCCCGGCTCGCGGCGGACGGCGATCTGGTGGAGCGGATCCAAGCTCCCGGCGAGGACCCGGATCGCGTGCTGCTGCACCTGCCCGGATCGTTGCCCGCTGGCGCGGTCTTGCGCCTACGTGGCCAAGGTGGTGGGCACCCCGACGGTCGACCGGGGGACCTCTATGTGGTCATCGAGCTGGTAGACCGGCCGCTGCGACCCGACGAGTGGGCGCCTTCGAGCCCGAGCACCGCGACAGACCCAACCATCCAGCTGGCCCCCGCCTCGGCGACGCTGACTTGGGCGATCCTGCTCGGGCTCGCGCTGCTGGCCGCGGGTGTGCTCGCGCTCTTGTTCGCCTGAGCCAGGGCTTCGTCGGCCCGTCCGGGCCGACGGGCCGAGGTCGAGCGATGGGCGTCGCGAATTCGCCCCCAAACATTCTTGCGTAATCGAATCTCCGCTCGAGGCACGCACGCCTAGGGGCCGTGGGTCTCGCGTGCCCGATCGGAGAATTACGATGCGCATCACATTCCGCTCGAATCGTCCCACTCAATCCCTCTTGGTCCTCGCCACCTTGCTGCTCCCGCTCGGCTGCGGCGACGGTCGGGGCAACTCCGACGGGAATGGAGAGACCGGCACCGCTGGCGACGAAGCCGGCGAGACGATGGACACCGCTGGAGAGGCCGGCACCAGTGATGGCGGCGGCTGCTCGGCCAGCGAGACCGTCTGTGACGGACAATGTGTCGACCTCGACCTCGACCCCGATAACTGCGGATCGTGTGCAAACGACTGCGGCAGCGGGAACTCCTGCATCTCCGGCCAATGCGTCGAGGGCTGCCAGGGCAGCACCGTCGAGTGCAATGGTGAATGCGTCGACATCACGGCTGATCCCAACAACTGCGGTGGGTGTGGCGACGCCTGCGAGGGCGCTGACTCGTGCATCAACGGAAGCTGCGTAGGTGGCTGCCCGAGCGGCGCCGAGTTGTGCGGGGCCGAGTGCGTGAGCACGCAGTCCGATCCGAACAACTGTGGCGGCTGCGGCAACGTCTGCGACGGGCTGTGTGCTGCGGGCGAGTGCGTCGGCACCTGTCCGATCGGCACGCTACAGTGCGGCGATGCATGCCCGAACCCGGCCAACGATCCGCTCCACTGCGGTGGTTGTGGCGACGACTGCGGCGTCGGTCAGTCGTGCATGGCGGGTGACTGCGTCTGCGCCGATCCGAGCCTCGCGCAGTGTGGTGACAGCTGCGTCGATCTGCAGACCGACTCCAACCATTGCGGTGAGTGCGGGAACGAGTGCGATGGTGGGAACGAGTGCGTAGACGGGCAATGCACCTGTGGGGGCGGCTCGTCGATGTGCGGGGGCAACTGCGTCGACACGCAGGAGAACCCCAACCACTGCGGCGAGTGCTTCAACGAGTGCAACCCCGACGAAGCGTGCAACGATGGCCAGTGCGGCTGCGCGCCTGGGTTCGACGAGTGCAACGGGCAGTGCGTCGCCACCGACATCGACCCCGACAACTGCGGTCAATGTGGCAATCAGTGCGCCGACGGGCAGGTGTGTGGCAATGGCGAGTGCATCGACAATTGCGACGGCTTCCCCGATCAATGCGGCCAATCTTGCACGAACACCGACAATGATCCGCTCAATTGCGGTGATTGTGGTGATGCCTGCGATCCCGGCGAAGTGTGCAACGACGGGGAGTGCATGAACCCCTGATGCGCGCTCCCTCACCCCCCCAGACAAGGACAACTACGATGAAACGGATGCATCAAACTTGGTGGACTTCTCTCTTGATCAGCAGCGCGCTGGTCGTTCCGCTCGCCTGTGGCGATGATCGTGGCGGGACCGACAGCGCCGGAACCGAGACCGGCACCGGCGACGAGATCGGCGACAGCACCGAGACCAACACCGAATCGGGCAACGATCAAGGCACGACCGACACGACCGACACGACCGACACGACCGACACGACCGACACGACCGATACGGGCCCCAGCTGCCAACCCAACGAGACCGACTGCAACGGGCAGTGCGTCGATACGCAAGTCGACACCTCGAACTGCGGGCAATGTGGCAATGCCTGCGATCCCAACACCGCCTGCGTCGACGGGCTCTGTGCGTCGGATTGCGCCGGCGTCGAATGCAACGGCCAGTGCATCGACATCACCACCGACCCCGAAAACTGTGGTGAATGTGGGAACCAGTGCAACTTCGACGAAAGCTGCAACAACGGCATCTGCACGCCCGGCTGTCCGCTCGGGTCGATCGCGTGCGCGGGTGAGTGCGTCAGCACCGACTCGGATCCCGACAACTGCGGGATGTGTGGCAACCAATGCAACAACTTCTGCGCGATGGGCTCGTGCGTGGACATGTGCCCGATCGGCACGTTGCAGTGTGGTGACGCCTGCCCCAACCCGGCCAACGATCCGCTGAACTGCGGCGGATGTGGCAACGAGTGCGGCGCCGACCAGGAGTGCATGGCTGGTGACTGCCTCTGTAGTGATCCGGGGCTGACCCAGTGTGGTCCCAATTGCGTGGACACCCAGAGCGACCCCAACCACTGCGGTCAATGCGGCAACGACTGCGGCTTTGGTGAGGTCTGCATGGCCGGCGAGTGCGTCTGCGAGCCTGGCAACGAGATCTGCAACGGCAACTGTGTCGACACGCAGGTCAGCCACAACAACTGCGGAGGTTGTGGCAACCAGTGCGGGCAAGACGAGGTCTGCATGGGTGGCGGCTGTACGTGCTTGCCCGGCTTCACCGAGTGCAACGGGCAATGCGTGAGCACTGACAACGATCCCGCCAACTGCGGCGCCTGTGGCAACGTCTGCGCCGCCGGCGAAGAGTGTGGCGGGGGCGAGTGCGTCGGCAACTGCGACGGGTTCCCGGATCAGTGCGGTGGGTCGTGCACCGATCTTGCCAACGATCCGGCCAACTGCGGCGACTGTGGTAATGCCTGCGACTGGAACGAGGTCTGCGCCGACGGTGGCTGCGACAATTACCAGCCGGCGCCTGGTTGCGACAGCTGCCCGTGCGACAGCTGCTTCGGCGACTTCGACAACTGCTGCGAGTCGGACCTCTACGGGGTGATCTGTGTCGACGGTGGTGACTGCCCGGCCTGATCGGTCGCGCGCGGTAACCAAAACCCACCGCTGAATCTCACACGGAGAGCGAGCGTCCGGGCGTCGATGCGACCCCGGGCGCTCGCTCTCTCCGTTCGGGTGCGCACCCCGGTGCTCGTCCCCGCTCACGATTCACACGAGCGATCAGTTCCGCGCACTCTCGACCCGGAGATTGGGACGAGCGAATGGGACGAATCGGGTGCGCTGTCTGTCCAAGTTTGGGACTGCGCAACCCGCCCTCGGGCCACTGCAGCGCCTGCTACGAAGCAGAGCTCGTGTGACCCGGCCTCATTGCGCATCGATCTTGCCCACCCGCCCACTGAGGTGGTCTTCCGAACGGGGTGCGGAAATACTCCCATCCTGTTCGTTCGATCAATCAATTTAACTGGCATCATCTACCCGCTTTGGATTGCGCAGACACCCGCTCTCGGTGTATTCAAACATGAGACTCCAACGTGGCGAGGATCGACATTGCATTCCAAAATGGTTCGCCTATGATGCGCTTCATGGGTCGGAGTCAGGCGTTCATCGTGTCGACGATGTCGATCGCGATTTCACTTTCGTCGCTCGCCTGCGACGTCGAGGCGCTCGAGCCAATCGGCGATGCGGCGCAGTCGCACGTGCGCAGCGGCGCGCTGGAGCAGGCCCAAGCCCCCGCCGGTGCGCACTCGGCTCATAAGCCACACCCATCGAAGAAGCCCCACCGGAAATTCATTTACCCCAATCCCGACTGGAGGATCGGTGACCCCGAAGATCACGGGCTCTCCAGCGAGCGGCTCGAAGATCTCGCCGAGCTGGCGGACTCGTACAATACCAGCTGCATGGTCGTGATTCACGACGGCGTGCTGGTCGGGGAGTGGTACTGGGACGGCTATGATGCGGACAGCGACCTGCCCGACGTATTGTCGACGACCAAGACGGTCAGCAACGCGCTGCTCGGCATCGCGCAAAAGCAGGGCCTGCTCGACATCGACGACCCGGCCTCCGACTACATTACGGCGTGGCAGGGCACGGACAGCGCGGACGTGACGATTCGTGATTTGATGGTCCACACCTCGGGTCGAGCGTGGGACTTTCTCGACGATCTCGCAATGGGCGTACAGTCCGATCAGACTGGCTACGCGCTCGGGTTCGGCCAGGTGATGGAGCCCGGGGCCTACTGGCAGTACAGCAACATGAACAGCCAGGCGCTCGAGGCGGTGCTCGAGGCGGCGGTCGGCGGCGATATCGAGGAGTTCGCGCAGACCGAGCTGTTCGAGCCGCTCGGCATGTCCGTGGAGATGAATCGGGACGCGGCTGGGAATCCGCTGCTCTATCGCGGTCTGTCGGCCTCGTGCCGCGACATGGCGCGCTTCGGCTATCTCTACATGCGCCGCGGCGCGTGGAAGAACGAGCAGATCGTGCCCAAGGCGTGGGTGAAGGAGTCGTTGACCCCCGCGACCGAGTTCAACGACGCCTACGGCTACCTCTGGTGGCTCAACAAGGAAGGTCACGTCGTCGAGCCCTCGGTCCCGCTGCGGGTCGAGTACGAGGGCCGCTTCATCGCGAGCGGATCCGAGAGCCTGTTCGCGGCGTTTGGTGCGTTCGCGCAGATGATCGTGGTCGACCCGGACGATGGCTATGTGCTCGTGCGGCTCGCCAACGTGTTCGAACCCGAGGATCTGCTCGGGATCGGCAAGATCAACGCGCTATGGTCGGCCTTCGAGACGGCCAAGCTCGACGGCGAGCCCGACGCTTCCGACGAGTGAGCCTCACGCAGCCCCTCTGTCCGACCCGCCCCGATCGTGGCACGATCGGGCGGTGTCCGGCACCTGGCTGCTCTCGCTCTCGTTGCTCGCGCTCGCCCCTCCCAGCTCGGGCTCGAATCCGGCCACGAGCGTCGATGCCCCGGAGCCGAGCTCCGAGCTCGCTCCAGACGCGTACTCCGCAGAGCAGGCGGCCGCCGACGTCGAGCTCGTGGTGAGCGATCGCGGCAAGGGCTACCTCGATGCTCGCGCTCGCCTCGAGGCCAACCCCGCGATCGCCGCTCCAGCCGTGATCGCGCGCCTGGAGGCCGTGCCCGCGCCAGGACCCGATCAGCGCGATCGCCTGCTCTTCGTGCTCGCGGCGCTCGAGCGACCGGAGCATGCGAGCTTGTTCGGTGAGCAGCTTCGCGCGGCTCTGCTAGCCGAGCGTCCAGTCGAGCTGTGGTTGCAGCTGCTGCGCAAGCAGGGCGCCGCAGCCACCGACGTGCTGGTTCGCTTGGTCGGGGACCGCGAGCTCGGCAACGGAGCCCGCGGCGACCTGCTCGAGCTGCTGATCGAGCTAGCCCCGCGCGAGCGCCTCGGCGAGCTGATGACGATGGTCGGCTACGGCGCGAGCGAGCTGCAGGATCGCCTGCGACGCGCGGTCATTCGCCGGGCCAAGGCCGAGCCCGAGGACGAGCGAGCGTTCGCGACCGGGATCGACGAGCGGCTCACGAGCGATGACGCAAGCGAGCCCAACCGCGCGGCCCAGCTGGTGATCCTGCGCGCCGCATGCTGTAGCGCCGACGCCAGCTTCGCAGCCCGACTCGAGCAGCTCGCCAGCGACGCGGGCGCGGCCTTCGAGGTGCGCGTCGCTGCGATCGACGGGCTCGGTCGGCTGGGGCTCGGCGAGGACGTGCTGGTCGAGCTCGCGCGCGAGCAGGTCTCGGCCGCCCACGAGGGCTCGCAGTCCGGCGAGGTCTTGGCTTCGCTCGCGCTCGAGGCCCTGCCCGAAGCTCGCGCAGGCGAGCTGAGCACCGAGCTTCGGCTGGTCGAGGCAGAAGCCCCACGCTTGGCCACGCTCGGCTATCGCTTCGCCACGCTGAGCAGCGATCACGCCTGGCTCGCAGGCGGGCTCGAGCACGCGTGGCCGGAGGTCCGACAAGCCGCGCTCGGTCGGGTCGAGGGCGCGTGCAGTAAGGGGACCGTGCGCACGCTGATGACGGTCGCAGGCCCGCTGTCGCGCGGGGGTGACGACGACGCTCGCGTAGGTCGTTCAGCCGTGAGCGCGCTCGGTCGCTGCGGTGACGAGGCGGCGCTGTCGAGCCTACGCAAGCTGCTCGAAGACACCGGAGTCGAGGCCTCTCGACGAGCCGAAGCCGCGCGCCAGCTAGTGTTGAACGATCCGAAGGGGCCCGACTACGTCGCCGGCTTGCTGATCAGCGGTCGCTACGCCGAGCT
Organism: uncultured Myxococcales bacterium; assembly: GCA_965649595.1. GTDB lineage: Bacteria > Myxococcota_A > Polyangia > Nannocystales > Nannocystaceae > Plesiocystis. The sequence goes on from CBFGLP010000846.1 coordinate 7,455, forward strand.
GAGCCGCGACTTCGCCTCGGCCTTGGGCAAGACCGAAGAGCCGAGCGAGACCGTCCGCGAGGCGCTCTGCCGAGCGAGCGAGGGCAACCCGATGGTCGCGTCCACCGCCCACGACAGCTTCGTGGCGGTGTTCCCGGGCGAGTCCTGCTCGGACGAGTGAGCGCCAAAACGAAGCGGGACGAGCGATGCTCGTCCCGCTTCCAGATTCGAGGCAACCTCGAGACTGTTTAGCTCAGCTCCGAGGGCGCGGCGGGAGTCGAGGACACCGCCCCGATCGTCATCGTGCTGGTGACCGGCGTCGAGTCGTGCTCGAGCGCCGCCTCGAGCACCTGGCTCATGTCCTCGGCCACGATGAACTCGAGCTGGTTGCGGACCTCCTCGGGCACCTCGTCGAGATCCCGCTCGTTGCGGTGCGGGAGGATGATCCGCTCGATGCCGGCCCGGTGCGCGGCCAGGACCTTGGCCTTGATGCCGCCGACCGG
>CBFGLP010000847.1:0-3399 GCA_965649595.1 uncultured Myxococcales bacterium
AGCACCAGCTTGCCGGCCTCGGGCGTCGTCGAGCCGGCCGGGCACCAGGGGTTGCCGTTGTCGGTCGTGGTCACGCCGATGCGGTAGTTGACATCGACGGCTTCGAGCACGTCGATGAACGCGCCGAAGTTGGCCGCCAAGTTGGCCTGCTCCTCGCCCATCGAGCCCGAGTTGTCGATCACGAGCAGGATGTCGACGTCCTTGTTGGTGACCAGCTCGATCTGTTGAACACCACCGTCGTCCGAGCCATCGTCGGTCTCGTCGGTCTCGTCGCTCTCGTCGCTCCCTCCGACCTCGTCATCGCCGACCGAGCCCGGGCCGCACGCGCTCACACCCACCAGCGCCAGCACCAGACTGGAGCACCACAATCCCCGATCGATCCCGGATGTCATGGTCCGAGCGTATCGAATGGCCGAACCGATCGTAACTCGAAGCCCGCGCCCAAATGATGCAAACAGCAGCTCGGACAAGGGGCTACGTGGGCTCGCGGCGCGGCACCTGGATCTGGGTGAGCCCCAAGAGCCGGCGATAGCTGGACCCGCGGCTGCCCACGACGTCGGCGAGGGTGTACTGATCGAGCGCGGCGGTGAAGGCCCGCTGAGCCTCCCGCAATGGTCGCACGAGCCCGCACGAGCCAGTGAGCGCACACGCCGTGTTGCCGGGCTCGAGGCACTCGACGAACGCGAAGTCCGGCTCGGTCGCCTCGATCACCTCGCCGAGGCGGATCTCTGCGGCGTCGCGGGCGAGCTGAAAGCCACCCGCTCGGCCTCGCTTGATCGTCAGGAACCCCGCCTTGCCGAGCTTTCCGACGACCTTGACGAGGTGATGAGCCGAGATCCCGAACGCCTCGCTCACCTCTTCGGTCGAGACCACCCGCTCCCCCGCCGAGGCGACGTAGACCAACACCCGCAGGGCGTAGTCGCTGTGCTTGGTCAAGCGCACGCGGTTGGGCTCGGGCGAGACTCTAGCAGCCTCCCAAAATGAAGCCAGCCGCCGAACCGGCTAGCTCGACGGCTAGTTGCTGGTCGCTGGCGCAGTGACGAACGCGTCGATGAAGATCTGCCGCGCCGACACGCCAGCCAAGAACAGGCCGCGACGCACGCGTTGCACGAGCGCCGAGTCACCGCACACGTACGCGAGGTGAGCCGCGGCGTTGCCGGCTTTGCGGACGTGCTCGATCGCCAGCGCATCGACGGCGCCTTCCTCGAGCTCCCCGCCGCCACCACGCAGCACGCAGCTGCGGATCTGCAGCTGCGAATGTTCACGCGCGAGCTCCTTCAGCTCCTCGCGCATGTAGAGACCCCTCGGCTCCGCCGAGGCTTGAATCAGCGTGATCGGCCCCGTGTGACCTGCGGCCACCGCCTGACGAACCACGCCCCACAGCGGCGCGAGCCCGGTACCGACGCCGACCAAGAGCATCGGCGCCTCGGGCTGGCCCGCGACGTAGCAGCAGCTGCCATAGGGGCCACGCAACGAGACCGTCATGCCCGGGCGCGCCTCGTCGTAAGCCCACGTGCTCATCCGCCCGTCGGGCAGGCGGCGAAGGTGCAGCTCGAGCCACGGCTCGCTCGGCAAGCTCGCCAGCGAGTAGCTGCGCGCGAGGCCGTCTGCGCGGCGCAGCGACAGGTACTGCCCCGCTTCGTACTCGAAGGGCGCCTCGGCTTGCAGCCGCAGGCGCACGACCGACTCGCTCAGGTGAGTGACCTCGACGATGCGCGCCGGGGTCGTGGCTTGATCACCGACGTCGCGCAGCTCGAGATCACCGACCGGGCGACAGATGCAGGGCAGAAACATGCCCTGCTTCCGCTCGACCTCGCGCAGGCCGACCTGCGCGGACTCGGGCACCGAGCCCTCGCTAGCGATCATCGTGCAGCTTCGACAGACCCCGCTACGGCAGGAGTTGGGGACCTCCACGCCGTTGCGAAGCAACGCATCGAGGACCGTCTCACCTTCGATCAACGCAAAGCGCTTGTCTTTGTACCCGAGTATGGCCACGTATGCTCCTTCAGCGCTGAACGGCGCTGATTCAGTTAGCGCGAGAGCACGTCGTTGCGGACGCTCTCGGCGACCGCGGCGACCTGCTTGATGAGCTCCGGTGCGACGCCCAGCCCAGCGAGGGTGTCACCGAGGTGCTTGATCACGAGATCGACGTGACGATCGCCGATCCCCCGCGCCACGAGGTGGGCGTGAGCCGCCCGCATGTCCCGACCGCTGTATTGGTTGGGGCCACCGGTGACCATGGTCAAGAACGCGGCCTGCTTGGCCATCTGCTTGTCCATGTCGATATCGTCGAAGTAGGGCGCGAGCTCTTCGTCCTGAAGCACCCGGCGGTAAAAGTCCTCGACCGCAGCCTGCATGGCCGGGGCGCCTCCCAGTTGTTCGTAGATGGTGGTCATTGGGCTCCTCAAAAGCTGCACCTCAGGTACCTCTTTTATCGGCCCGGCGCAACACCCAAGCAGGTCGACTGCAAGGATTGCGACTCGGATCGCCGAAGCGAATGGTTGATCATCGTCGACGGGATCATCATGGACCCCGACTACTGGTCCTGATCGCGATTCGGTTCGGCACGAGCGATCGTGTGTGTTTGCTCCGTGGCGCGCGTGGACGTCGAGCCGACGTCGCGCACCCACGCGTCGGGCCGCGTGCCCGGAGCAAGCCAATGCATCGCACCATCACCACCTTCCTGCCCTCTTTCACCCTCGCCCTGCTCGTCTGCGTCGCTGGCTGTGATCCACAGGCCGGCAACCCCGGAACCAGCGAGCAACAGATCGACGCCGACGCGCTCGAGCTGGAGATCGAGCAACAGCTCGAGGAGCACGATGACGCCGACCTCGTTTGCAGCGAGTGGCCCGAGGCCGACTGGCTGCCCGAGGGGCCGCTCGCCGAGCACGATATCGAGCCTTGCCTCGAGTGGACCGACGTGAGCAGCGAGCTCGCGCTGAGCAGCCCCGACGACCAGGTGCCGACCGCTACCTGCAATGTCTGGGAGGAGACGAAGTGGGTCGGCACCAACGTCAGCTGCGGAGGTTGGGGAGGAGGCAGCTGCTCGGGGAGCGGCTGCTGCACGCTCGATCTGAAGTACGTTCGGACCTGCTCGGCCTGTCCGCCGAGCGTGCCGACCTCGTGCGGCGCGTGGACCTTCGTCGGTTCGTTCTGCGGCTGCGGCTGAGCCGGACCCCGAAGCCGACCTAGCCCGGCTATGCTGGGCGCGATGTCGGACCCCCGCAGCGACGCCGAGCTGCTGGCCGCGTGGCGCAGCGGCCAGCCCTCGGCCGGCGGCGAGCTCTTCACTCGCCACGCGCCAGCGATCGCCCGCTTCTTTCGCAACAAGGTCTCAGCGCCGGTCGAGGATCTCGTGCAGCAGACCTTCTTGGCCCTGCTCGAGGGCCAGCACCGGCT
>CBFGLP010000848.1:0-1520 GCA_965649595.1 uncultured Myxococcales bacterium
GCCAGCTTGATGACCTTCTTCTTCGGCCAACGAAAGGTCGTCGAGGAGAAGCGGAGCTGGCACCACCTGCCGATCTACTGGGGCTTCCTGATCTTGCAGGTCGGCCTGCTGAACATGCTGATCACCGGCTTGTTTGGCGAGTTCGGCTTCACGCTCGCCGACGTGCTGACCGACACCGGGCTCGCCTGGCTCGAGGTCTTCGTCGACTGGGGCAACCTCATCGTGCTCGTCGCGATCGGCTACGCGTTCTACCGCCGGCTCTTCGTGCACCCGCCCTTCACGCCCGCGAGCACCGACGCGCTGCTGATCCTCTCGGCCATCTCGCTGATCGTGTTCAGCCACTTCGGCTACCACGTGTTCGAGATGGCCGCGACGCGGCGGCTGAGCGACGGAGCGATGGTCTCCTACGCGATCGGCCAGCTGATGGGCCTCTACAGCGGGCCGGCCTGGTCTGCCTCGCTGCCCGGCGGCGGTAGCCCCTCGCTGTTCGTCAACATCGATCGAGACGTCGCCCACACGATCACCGAGATCCACTGGTGGGTCCACATGGGCGTGGTCCTGGCGTTCCTCAACTACCTGCCCTTCTCCAAGCACATCCACGTGCTCAGCTCGGGGCCCAACATCCTGTTGCGCAACCAGGGCCAAAAGGGCGTGATGCCCAAGCTGCAGCTGATGCCGCCCGATCCGCCCGAGGACGCCGATCCCGAGGCGCCCGAGCCGAGCATCCCGTGGGAGAACTGGGGCGTCGGTCGGATCGAGGAGTTCAACTGGAAGAGCCTGCTCGACAACTACGCGTGCACCGAGTGTGCGCGCTGCACCAGCTACTGCCCGGCGTACGCGACCAAGAAGCCGCTCTCGCCGATGCACCTGATTCACGACCTCAAGGACGAGATGAAGGAGCGCGGCGGCAGGCTGGTCGAGCTGCGCAAGGCCGGCGGCCACCTGCCGATCCTCAACCCCGACGACGGCACCGAGGTCTATCCGGACGAGCTCGAGGCCGAGTCGCCGGCACACAAGCCCCTGCCCGCGACCGCGGCCAAGGACAAGATCGCCGAGATCAAGCAGCAGCTCGGCCAGCTCCCTCCGCTGGTCGGCGGGCGCGTCAAGGACGAGACGTTGTGGGCCTGCACGACCTGCGGCGCCTGTGAAGAGGTCTGCCCGGTGTTCATCCAACACCCGCTCAAGATCTTGCAGATGCGCACCCGTATCGTGCTCAACGACGATAGCGGCCGGACGCCCGGCGAGATCACTCGGGTGATCAGCAACATCGCCGAGGGCCAGGGCAACCCCTGGAACGACTCGTCGGATCGCATGGCTTGGGCCGAGGGCCTCGACGTCCCGACCGTCGACGACAAGCCCAACGCCGAGTGGCTGCTCTTCGTCGGCTGCGCCGGCGCGCTCGACGACAACGCCAAGCGCACGACCCGGGCGCTGGTCCGGATCCTTCACGCCGCGGGGGTCGACTTCGCGGTGCTCGGCAAGCAGGAGAAGTGCACGGGCGACACGCTCCGCCGCGTCGG
>CBFGLP010000849.1:0-12210 GCA_965649595.1 uncultured Myxococcales bacterium
TTCCGAACGCAACCGAGCACAGGGATTAAGCTCGTGGGCCGGCGGGCCGGATTTGGGTGCACTCGTGAATGCATACTGTATCGATTTGTGATTGAGCGGGGTGTTTTCTAGCGTGTCTGAAATTGGCATCGGGGGGCCGATGGCGAGCAAATTGGAAATTGTTGGTCGTGGCGAAATCATCGAAAATGGCTTGTCGATTCGTGCCTGTGGTGAATCATGAATGGCATCGATGACGACCACCGCGACGAGTCTTCCTCGGTTGCGCGAGAGCCCCTACGTCCTACCTCCGGGTCCTCGCTCCCGTACGATCAACACGCTTCGATATATCGCTGATCCAGAGGGGGCGCTCAGGAGCTGGCGAGCGCGTTACGGCGACACCTTCACGCTGCGCGACTGGTCGGGGACCTCGGTGATCACGTGCGATCCCGAGCTGGTCAAGCTGATCTTCACGGAGCGGGACGCGGGCGTGTTCGGTGCCGTGGCGCCGCAGAGCTTCGACGTGTTGCTCGGTCAGCGATCGCTCTTGTTGCTACCTGGCCTCGAGCACCACGCCGAGCGCAAGCTGCTGCTCGGGCCGCTGTGTCGGGCAGCGTTGCCCGAGTGGATCCGGGCGATCGTGGCGGTCACCAGGCACGCGTTCTCGCGCTTGTCCTCCGGCGAGCCCTTCGTGGGGCTCGAGCGCATGCGCGAGGTGACGCTGGGGAGCATCTCGCAGATCTTGTTTGGTCCGGCCGATCCCGCCGAGCCGGCGCTGCGCCGAGCGACGCTCGAGCTGATGGCTCATGTCCGACCGAGCTTCTTGGTCGCGCGGCTCAACCAGATCGAGCTCGGCGGGTTGTCTCGCTTTGGTCGCTTCATGCAGGTCTCGCGGCTGTTCGACGATCTGCTCTACGAGCGGATCGCTCGCGGGCGGGCGCGGGGGGAGCGAGACGGGAGCGTGCTGGGGATGCTGCTGGCGACCTATCCAGACGACCCGGAGGCGGATCGGGCGATCCGTGACGAGCTGCGGACCTTGTTGATTGGTGGCCACGAGACCACCTCGTCGTTGCTGGCGTGGGCGCTCTATTACGTGCACCGCGATCCCGAGCTGCTCGCGCGAGCTCGGGCCGAGGTCGACGCGCTCGGCGACGATCCCGAGGCTTGGCTCCGCGCGCCGCTGCTCGACGCGATCGTGGATGAGACGATGCGGATCCGGCCGTCCGCGGGGCAGTGCTTTCGTCTGCTGGCGCGGCCGCTCGAGCTCGGCCCCTGGCATCTACCGGCAGGAGTGGTGGTGTCACCGGCGATCGGCCTGATGCATCATCGGGAGGATCTGTGGCCGGAGCCGGAGCGCTTCAATCCTGACCGCTTCATGACGGGCCAGCGGCCGAACGGGTTCGTGTACATCCCCTTCGGAGGTGGCAGCCACCGCTGTATTGGGGCGAGCCTCGCGAAGGTCGAGAGCGCGTTGATCTTGGGCACGATCCTGCGCGAGCTGGAGCTGCGCTTGGACGAGCCGCGCGAGCCGGCGTGGGCACGCGACGGGATCGCCTTATGCCCGAATCCCGGGGTGCGGATGCACGTGCAGGGGCGACGCTACTAAACAGTCTCGGATTGATCCGAGATCACCCCCGCCGTCGTCGCCAGCCGGCCATGAACCCTCGCTGCGGCACCGTCCAGACCGGCTCTTCCCGCAGGCCCTCCCTGCGAAAGATCGCGTTCGCGGCCAGCAGCCCCGAGGTGTAGGCGGCCTCCATCAGCATCGCGGGGAAGGGCAGTCGCACCCAGTCCCCAGCCAAGAACAGCTCCGGGAGCTCGGTATCCCAGGTTGGCCGGGTGGCGTGCATCCCCACGTGGAAGGCCGGGAAGTCGCGCCGGACGTGCATCGTCTCGTGAACGATCCGGGCGTCCGCGAGCTCGGGGAAGAAGTGGTGGAACTCGGCGAGCAGCAGCCGTCGGATCTCGGCGTGGTCATCCGGCAGATCGTCCGGCAGCGCATAGCTGTGCAGCTCGAACACGCCGGCCGCCTCGGCTCCCGCTGCCTTGTGCTTGGTCACCCATTCGCTCGACTCACGCTCGATCCGGTGCACGAGCGCGAGCGCGTCGAGCACCCGCTCGCGCTCGGTGATCAGGAAGCCCGGCAGCTCGCGGGGGGTGTCGCGGTCGATCCATATCCGCAGCACGGCGTAGCGTTGGCCAGGTCGCAAGGTGGCGATCTGCTCGGCCGTGCGTGGGGCAGCGGCGGCCAGCTCCGGCGAGCGCTCGAGCAGCTTTCGGGTGCCGACCACGTCACTGGCGATCACCAGGTAATCGAAGGTCTCGCCGTCGATCTCGAAGCGAGTCCGCTCGCCCTCGCGAGTGCACGCGACGCGCTCGACCGGGGTCGCGAGGCGCAGCTCGACCGCGTGGCGCTGCATGTAATCGCGCAGCGGCGCGAGCAGGATCGGCTCGTAGTCGTCGTCGAGGTGCTCGTAGATCAGGCCCGCGTCATTGCTGAGATAATAGAAGTGGAAGCTCTTGATCAGCTCGGCCATCGACATCTTGCTGGGGTCGGCAAAGAACGCCCGCGCGAAGGTGTTGAACACGAGGCCGAGGCTGGCGGGCAGCCGAGCGTCCTTGGCGAATTGGTCGTAGGAGACCTGATCCCAGTCGGCGTAGGTCTGCTCGGGATCGTAGCGGAGCAGCGCCTCCATCTTTGGCCCGGTGTGGCGGCCGGCGACCTCCCACAAGTCGTAGACGCCGTGGCGCGCGAGCGAGAGCAGGTTGAGCAGCGGCGTGGTCGCGACATCCTTGAACGAGTAGCTGCGCCCGTCCCATGTCAAGATCATGTAATCGCCGATGCTGTGATAGTGGCGATCGATGCCGAGCTGCGAGAAGAACTCGTTGAGGTTGTAGTAATGGTGAAAGAACGCGTGAAAGCCATGCGTCATGCCGACGCGGGTGCCGTCGGGCATGGTGGTCGGCCAGCCGCCGAGCTTGCCGCCGAGGTAATCCTCCTTCTCGAACAGCGCGACGGAGAACCCTCGCTCGGCCAGCTTGGCGGCGGCCCCGATACCGGCCAGGCCACCGCCGATCACGGCGACGCGGCGCGGCGCGTGGAGGGCGAGCGGCCGCTGCTCGTCGATCGAGTTGAACGCGTGGCGGTAGCCGCCGAAGCGCCGCTCGATCCAGCGAGCGATGAAGCCCTTCGGCCCGGACCGGCCGACGAAGCCCTTACGAGCGCTGGCCTCGATGGTGGCAGGCGGGCCGAGCCGCTCGAACACGATCGCCGCTGCCCCGGCGAGGGCCACGACCACACCGATGTCGACCAGCGGGACTCCGATCAGGCGGGGACCAGCGCTAGCCACCGGCTGGAGCACGACGCCGCGGGTCAGCAGCCAGCCTTCGAATACGAGCGTCAAAAAGCCGATCAGCGCGAGGAAGCCCCAAAAGCGGCCGCGGGTGACCAGCGGCCGCTCGCTCGGCTCGTCGGGTGCTGGTCGGGCAAAGCCGAGCGACCAGCAGACCAGCCACACGAAGGGCAAGCCGAGGCCGAGCAGCCACGCCTCGAGTGGGAGCCCAAGCAGCCGCGGGCCCAGCATCCGCGTTGGATCGAAGCCGAGCTGATCGGATCGGACGAGCATCCACCCGAGCATCAGCGGGGCGGCGAGCGACCCGGCGATCCCGAGCACCCGCGCGAGCCGAGCGCGCTCGGGGCCCGGCGCAGAGGCACCGAGCCCAGCGACGAGCGGAGGGCCGAGCAGCAGGGCGTCGAAGAGCAGGAATTCGAGGCGCATGGGCGAGTCGGCCCTTATCACGCACGACCCACTCGGTCGAACGAAGTCGCTGCGGGCTGCTCTGGCGGGCCTGTTCGGGGCCATCAGCGCATCCGACTGAGGCGGTGACCGATGCTCGTGCGAGATCTCCCCCGGCTTTGCTCGCGTCGAGACTCTACGTGCTTGCGACGCTCGGCACGTGGCGCGAGCGCGGTGCTGGAGCGCCGACCGATTGTCGCAAGCTGTTCACCGACTCGTGATCCATCGGTGAACCTCATCGATCAGATTCACTGCGGTCGAGGTCGAGCATCGACGCGACCACGAGCCACTTTCGATGGAGGACCATCGTGTCTGAATACGACGTCAAGAACCTCGACAGCAGTGACTTCGAAGATCTGATGTATCTCGAAGACAAGGTGTTCGGCGCCGACGGCGAGGCCGTGCTCGGGCCTTATTACGTGCGGCTCTGCTGCGACTTCTTCGGTCGCCACTGCTTCATGGCTCGCCACCAGGGACGGCCGGTAGGCTACTTGCTCAGCTTCGTGCGCGAGCGCGAGGCCTACTGCACGACGCTGGCGGTGATCCCCGAGTTCCAGGGCACCCGCGCGGTCCACCTCTTGCTGCGCGCCTTCGTCAGCTCGATCGCCGATCAGGTCGACTCGTGCTGGTTCACCGTCAAGCAGGACAACAAGGCCGCGCGGGCGCTCCACGCCTCGCTCGGCGCGACCGAGCGCGGCGTTCGACAGGACTTCTATGGGCCCGGTGACGAGCGGATCGTGTCGTGCATCGACGCGAAGGCGTTCGAGCGGCTGCGCGCTCGCTATGAGCGGCTCGGCTTGCTCTCGGCGCGCGTGGTCGCGCCGGTCGAGCAGCAGCTGGCGGTCTGAACCACCGAGCCGATGGACCCGCGCATCGAAGCATCGCCAGGCCTGCTCCCGCGCTTGGTCGCGGGCCCGGCCACGCTCGGCCGCTCGAGCCGGAGGCTGACGCGGACCTGCATGTTCATGGTCGACGTCGGCACGCACGTGCGTCGGCGCCTGCGTCCGCTCACCGACGGGCTCGAGACCTCGCGGCGGCAGCAAGGCTTCATCTCGTTCGCGGCCGAGAACTTCTGCTCGCTGCAGGGCGTGGATCTCCAGTTGTCCGGCGAGCTGCCACGCGGACCGAGCCTGCTGGTCGCCAACCACGTCAGCTACCTCGACCCGCTGATGATCATGAGCGTGGTCCCGAGCCTCGCGATCGCCAAGCAGGAGGTCGCGAGCTGGCCGGTGGTCGGTGACATCGTTCGTGACGTCGGCTTGCTGCTGCTCGATCGCTCGTGCGCTCACAGTGGCGCGCGGGCATTGCTGCGGACCAAGACCCTGCTCGAGCGCGGGGTCTCGGTGCTGACCTTCCCCGAAGGCACGACCAGCGAGGGCCGCGACGTGCTGCCCTTCAAGCGAGGTATGTTTGGCCTCGCCCGTCGGTTGGGCGCGCCGCTCGTGCCGATCGCTTTGCGCTACACCGACGACCGGATGGCCTGGGTCGGTGATGCGTCGTTCTTGCCCCATTATCTACGTACCTGCGGCTACCCCCGCATTTCGGTCAGCCTCGAGCTCGGTCGAGCGGTGTATGCTGATCCTGGCGAGCGACCCGAGGTCCTGGCCGAGCGCATCCGCGAGCAGGTACGAGCGATGATCCGTACACCCGAAACTTGAAGCCCGCTCATGACGATGCAGCCGTCCTCCGCTCTCGAGTACATCCGCCACGGCCAGACGCCTTTCTTTCGGCTCCCGCACGCAGCTCCAGGTCCGATCGGTGACCCGGGTCGCTTCTCGATCGCGGGTGAGCGAGCCGAGGCCGTGCTGCTCGGTGTGCCTTACGACAGCGGCACCACCTACCTGCCCGGCGCCCGCGTAGCGCCCTATCACGTGCGGCGGGTCAGCGCGTTCGTGTCGGGCCACCACCCCCGCCACCGCCTCGACGTGTTCGCCGAGGTCCCGGCGGTCGACGGCGGCAACGTTCCGGTCTCGCCCTTCGACGCCGGGCTGATGCGCGAGCTGGTCGAGGCCGAGATCGCGGCGGTGCTGGCCGCCGGCGCGGTGCCCTTCGTGGTCGGTGGCGATCACTCGATCACGATCCCGATCCTGCGGGCGATCCACGCCGTGCACGGCCCGGTCTGCCTGGTCCACGTCGACGCGCACTTCGACACGACCGAGATCAGCGTGTGGGGCGAGGCATTCCATCATGGCACGCCGATCCGGCACGCGATCGCGGATGGCCACGTCGACCGCGGCGGGTTGTTTCAGATCGGCCTGCGCGGCGGTTGGAAGGACAGCCACGAAGCCGAGCTGGTGCTGGCCCACGACGCTCGGCTGTACCCGGCCGCGATCTTCGAGCAGCGCCAGGCCCACGAGATCGCCCAGGAGATCCGCGCGGCGATCGGTGATCGCCCCGTCTACATCAGTGTCGACGTCGACGGCGTCGATCCTGCACATGCGCCCGGGACCGGCACACCAGTCCCGGGCGGCTTGAGCAGCCGCGAGCTGCTCAGCTTGCTGTCCAACCTCGCCGGCGTCCGGCTGGTCGGCATGGATCTCGTCGAGGTCTCGCCGCCGCACGATCACGCCGATCTGACCAGCATGCTCGCCGCCCACGTCCTCTTCGAGGGCCTCGGCCTGCTGGCGGTTCAAACTAGCTCACGAAAGGCAGCGACTCCGACCTGAGAGGGGGACCCGAGCTAAGTGCACCGAAACGCCCTGATCCACCATGTACGCCTTTGCCGAAGCCGCTCGGGTGTTGCCCGAGCTTGGCGATCTCTTCGAGGTGTTGGAAAGGTTCGGGGACAGGGCCGAGACCCATGTCCTCGCTACCGTGCGGCACGACGGCATCGAGTTCCCGATCATCGGGCTCGTCGTTGGTGCACGGCGAGCTGACGCACCCACCCTCGGCTTGATCGGCGGGGTCCATGGCCTCGAGCGGATCGGGACCCGCGTGGTCCTGGCCGGGTTGCACACGCTCGCGCAATTTCTCGCGTGGGATCGGATCCTCGACGGCGCGCTCGAGCAGGTCCGCCTGATCGCGCTGCCGCTGGTCAACCCGGTCGGCATGTGGCTGCGGCGGCGCTCCAACGGGCAGGGGGTCGACCTCATGCGCAACGGTCCGGTGCATCCGGACACCTCCGCGACGCCGCTGATCGGCGGCCAACGCTGGAGCGCCAAGCTGCCTTGGTATGCCGGCGAGCGCGACGGCGAGCTCGAGCTCGAGGCACGGACGCTGTGCGACTTCGTGCGGCAGTGGGCGTTTGCTGCTCGGGCGGCGATCATGCTGGATGTCCACTCGGGCTTCGGCGCGGTCGATCGCCTGTGGTTTCCCTACGCGTACACGCGCAAGCCCTTCCCCGCGCTGGCAGAGGCCTACGCGCTCGGGCGGCTGCTCGACGACACGCTGCCGAATCACCCCTATGTGCTCGAGCCGGTCTCGCGCAATTACATGGTCCAGGGCGATCTGTGGGACTGCTTGTACGACGAGCACCGCGCGAGCGGGCAGGGCGGGCCCTTGATGCCGCTGACGCTCGAGCTGGGCTCGTGGGCGTGGGTCAAGAAGAACCCGCGTCAGCTGCTCGACGTGCTCGGCGGGTTCAACCCGATCCACCCGCACCGGGTCCGTCGGACGCTGCGCCGTCACCTTCCGCTGATCGAGTTCTTGCTGCGGGCGGTCGCGGGCAGCGAGGCGTGGTCGCGCTTCGACGCGGCCGAGCGGCAGCGGCTCGAGTCGGAGGCGCTTCGACGATGGTTCGCGACCTGAACGGGCAATTACAACCACCGCGCGTCGTGCTGGTCCGCGGGCTCGCGCGCGAGGCCGGGCACTGGCACGGCTTCGATCGCGTCCTGATCGAGCGCCTCGCCCCAGTAAAAGTCGAGCACCACGACCTCGCGGGTAACGGCGCGCAGTGGTGGCGACGCTCATCGAGCTCGATCGAGCGCCTCGCCGCGGATCTGCGCGAGCGGGTGTGGGCGGCCGGGCAGCAACCACCGATCGTGATCGCGGTCTCGCTCGGCGCGATGGCTTCGCTGGCTTGGTCGATGCGCTGGTCCGGCGATCCGATCCGCGGGCTGGTGGTCATCAACACGAGCGTCGGGGGGCTCTGCAAGCCCTGGCAGCGCATGCGGATCGCGGGCTTGCTGCGCACGCTGGGGGCGCTCGTCGAGGCCGATCCGGTCGCGCGAGAGCTCGCGATCTTGTCGCTGACCAGCGCCCGGTTCGGCAACGACCTCGCGCTCGCGCGCGAGCAGGCGTTGATCCACGAGCGGCGGCCGGTCGCGCGCCGCAACGTTCTGCGGCAGATGCTCGCAGGGGCGCGCTTTCGGGCTCACGCACCGCTCCCGCGCCCGCTCCCCTTGCTCGTGCTCAACGGGGCCGACGATCGCTTGGTCGACCCAATCTGCTCGCGGCGGATCGCAGCGAGCTTCGCTGGTCGTCTCGAGGTGCATCCGCGCGCGGGTCACGATCTGACGCTCGACGATCCGCAGTGGTGCGCCGAGAAGATCGCGGATTGGATGGCGAGGATCGAGTCGGTAACTCGTCCGTGACGTCCGTCGATCGAATTCACATGATCGGCACGTTCGATTTGCGTCCCTGACAGGGACGCCCGTTGGTCCCGAACCTCGCGTCGGCGAGATTCTGCCGCCATGGCAACCCTTGGACGGCGCAAGTTTCTCGTTACTGGTGGCGCAGCCACCTTGGCCATGTCGCTCGCCACGTTGGCGACCAGCAGGCGCGCACGCGCGCGCGGGCGCTGGGGCGAGCTGATCCCCGATCCCGATGGCGTGCTCGATCTCCCCGAAGGCTTTTCGTACCAGATCCTCGAGACCGCCGGAGACGACATGAGCGACGGGTACCGCGTGCCCGGCCGCCCTGACGGCATGGCTTGTTTCGCGGGTCCCGACAATACGATGATTCTCATGCGCAATCACGAGAACAGCGTGAATGATCTATTGAACGGCCCCTACAAGCTCGGTCAGATCCCGCCGCTCGAGGCCTACGAGCCCGCGGCGATGGGCGGCGTGACTCGCCTGGTGGTCGACGCGACCACCTACGAGCGAGTCTCGAGCAACCTCGTGTTGATCGGGACGGTCCGTAATTGTGCGGGTGGCCCGAGCCCCTGGGGCTGGCTGAGCTGCGAGGAGAACACCGACATCAACAGCGGCGGCGAGTATCGGCACGGCTACACCTTCGTGTGCCCGACCGACGCGGAGGCAGTCCAGGCGCCGCAGCGGATCGACGGATACGGTCGCTTCAATCACGAGGCCGTAGCGATCGACCCGAGCAACAATTACGCCTACCTGACCGAGGATCGCGGCGACTCCTGCCTCTATCGCTTCGTTCCTGCGGACCCGTCCGATCCCTTCGTCGGCAAGCTGCAGGCGCTGCGGATCGTCGGGGTCGACGACTACGCGACCGCTGGCATGGCCGTCGGCGAGGTGTTGGACGTCGAGTGGGTCGACCTCGACGAGCCCGATCCGGACGGCGACACGGTCCGTGTGGAGGCCCAGGCCAAGGGCGCGGCGCTGTTCGTGCGCGGCGAGGGGATCTGGTTCTTCGAGGGTCAGATCTACGTCTGCTCGACCAGCGGCGGACCGGCGGGCGCCGGTCAGATCTTCCGGCTGATCGACGGCGACGCACCGACGCTCGAGCTGGTCGTGGCCTCGACCGACACCGACGTGCTGCAGAGCCCCGACAACATCACGGTCGCGCCCTGGGGCGAGGTGTTCATCGCCGAGGACGGCGACGGCGACAACTACCTGCGCTGGGTCACCGCCGAGGGGGAGGTCTGCACGTTCGCCCGCAACGCGCTCAGCGACAGCGAGCTCGCGGGCGTGTGCTTCTCTCCGGACGGCAAGGCGCTGTTCGTCAACCTCCAGGGCGACGGGCTCACGCTGGTCGTGACCGGCCCGTTCCCCGACACGCCTGGCAACGGGGATGGCGACGGTGATACGACCGACGGCGGGGACACGACCGACGAGACGGACACGACCGACGACACGACCGATACGAGCAGCGACTCGGGCGACGGCGACGGGGACACGACCGGAGAGAGCGGCAGCGACACCGGGGACGAGGTCGGCGACGACACCGAGGGGACGACCGACGAGACGGGCGATGGGGTCGGCGCCGACGAGGGTGATGGGTGCAACTGTGCGACGACCGATGAGCCGAGTGGGCAAACGGCGCTGCTGACCGGTGTGGCGGCGGTGGCTGTTGGGGCGCTGCTACGCGGTACCGCCGAATAATCCACCCTCGGTCGCTCCCTCGCAGGGTATCCCACACTCGTGGGGTGCCCTGTTTTGTTTTGCGCGACCCCACGCGCATGGGCTGCGCCGGGAATCGACGGGAATCGACGATTGAATTCTATGTAATGCAGCGGTCTGTATTTGCAGCGCCTGCATGCGGCGCCAATGCCCGATTTGGATCACCGAGCGCCATGTTCAGAATGCGGAATAGCCGATGTGGACCATAATGAATCTAGATTGATCACTGCAAATGATTAATGTGTAGATTCTCGGACTCAAATGGAACGCTGCACTCGGCGGCGGACCAAAAGCGAATCGCTACGCGTCAATCGCTAATTCGCGATAATGTAATACAATCCCCGAAAGAAATTGTTTGGTCGTTCGTGGATATTCGGCGAGACTGTGGACATGACGACATTCGGTCGACGCAAGTTCCTCGTCAGCAGTGGTTCGGCCACCTTGGCCATGTCGCTCGCAACCCTCGCAACCAGCCGTAGCGCGCACGCGGCTGACTACGGCAATTTGGTCAAGGATCCCAAAGGGGTGCTCGATCTGCCGAAAGGGTTCTCTTATCGAATCCTCGAGAAGAGCGGCAGCAAGATGAGCGACGGCTATCGCGTGCCTACGCTGCCGGACGGGATGGCGTGCTTCCCGGGACCGGACAATACGCTGATCCTCATGCGCAACCATGAGATCAACATCGGCAAGTCCAAGGGGCCCTACGCGAGCGGGCAAAAGCCGGCGGCCGAATCGTACAATTCCAAGGGCCGGGGCGGCGTGACCCGAGTGGTCATCGACGCGAAGAGCTTCGAGCGGATCTCCAGCAACCTCGTGTTGGTCGGCACCGCGCGCAATTGCAATGGTGGCCCGAGCCCCTTTGGCTGGTTCACCGGCGAGGAGGAGGTCACTAACAGCGGCAGCATCAAGCACGGCTATGTGTTCTTGTGCCCGATCGACGCGGACAAGGTCCAAAAGCCGCAGAAGATCACCGGCTACGGCCGCTACAACCACGAGGCGGTCGCGTTCGATCCGAGCAACAACTATGCCTACCTGACCGAGGACCGCGGCGACGCTTGTTTCTATCGCTTCGTGCCGGACGCGATGGACAAGCCCTTTGTTGGCCAGCTGCAGGCGCTCAAGATCGCCGGCAAGAAGGACACCAACAAGGCGAAGGTTGGTGACGTGCTCGACGTCGAGTGGGTCGACATCGACGAGCCCGATCCGAAGGGCGACACGGTCCGCAAGGAGGCCAAGGGCAAGGGCGCGGCGACGTTCAAGAAGACCGAGGGCGCGTGGTTCTTCGAGGGGGCGGTGTATATCTGTGCGTCCGGCGGTGGCTCGAAGGGCATCGGCCAGATCTTCCGTCTGATCGACGGCGACAAGCCGACGCTCGAGGTGATCGTGCACTCGACCGACAAGAACGTGCTCGACAAGCCGGACGCGATCACCGTCGCGCCCTGGGGCGAGATCTTCATGGCCGAGGACGGCGACGGCGGGAACTACATCCAGGTCGCTGGAACCGACGGGAAGGTCTCGACCTTCGCCAAGAACGCGCTCAGCTCCAACGAGCTGTCGGGCGTGTGCTTCTCGCCCGACGGCAGGGCGATGTTCGTCAACCTGCAAAAGGACGGCCTGACGCTGGTCGTGACCGGGCCCTTCCCGGGTGCTGACATCGTCGAGAACCCCGGGCCGGTGTTCGGCTTCTCTCGCGATGGCATCGACGAGAGCGTCGACGAGGGCCCCTTCGAGCTCGTCAATCAGCCCGACGACGAGCTCGGTGACGAGGTCGACGAGCTCGATGACGAGGAGCTCGAGTTCGACGACGAGGAGCTCGGGCTCGACGACGAGGCGATGAGCTGCTCGACGACCACCAAGTCGAGCGGTGAAGCGGCGCTGCTGGCCGGGGCTGCGGTCCTCGGCGTCGGTGCGCTGCTGCGCAAGCGCGCCGACGACCAGGCCGAGTGAAAGCGGATCTTCCCCCGCAGGCGCCGTGGCTGAGTCCCCGGCGCCTGCTGGGGGCCAGATGGAAGGTTGCGACCCGAAATCAGGCAACCACAAACGCGAAGCGGGTCGCCAGGCCAAGTGCACGTCGTTACGGAGACGGGCCAAGCCCCGGGCCAGACGGAAGGTTGCGAACCCGAAATCAGCCCACCGAGATCGCGCAGCGATCTCGCGACCGCGAAGCGGTCGTGCGTGGCAGAGTG
>CBFGLP010000850.1:0-2943 GCA_965649595.1 uncultured Myxococcales bacterium
GTGGTCCTCGGCGTGCCGCTGCCCGAGGGTCTCGAGCCGCCGCCCTTGCTCGGGCGCCTCGGCGAGGCGCTCGCGGTGTGCGAGCACCACGGCATTGGCCACGCGCTGGTCGTGGGCGTCCGCGGGCTGTCGCCCGAGCAGGTCCGCGCGATGTCGCTGCTGCAGGCGCACGGCGTCCGCGTGCACACGGCCGGCGCGATCTGGATGAACGTCGCCTTGCAGGTGCCGATCGATCTGGTCGACGCGCGCTGGGTGCTCAACACCTTCGAGCAGCTCGATCGACCCGGCGTGATCGCGGGCAAGCGGCTGATCGATCTCGGCGTCAGCGCGATCGGCCTGTTGATCTTCGGGCTGCTGTTCCCGTTCCTGTGGGTGATCCAGCGCCTCGACGACCCGGGCCCCTTCTTCTACAGCCAAGAGCGCGTCGGGGTCGCTGGCAAGATCTTCCGCGTGCACAAGATCCGGACCATGCGCGTGGCCCCGCAGCATGATCAGCGCTGGGCCGCGCAGGACGACGATCGCACGACCCGGTTCGGCCGCTTGCTCAGGCGCACCCGCATCGACGAGCTGCCGCAGTTCTGGAATGTCGTGCGCGGCGAGATGTCGCTGGTCGGCCCGCGGCCGGAGCAGCCGAAGATCGTCGAGGCGCTCGAGCGGGACATCCCTTACTTCGGCTATCGCCACCTCGTGAAGCCGGGCATCACCGGGTGGGCGCAGATCCACCAGGGCTACGCGGCCTCGGTCGACGAGTCGGCGGTCAAGCTCTCCTACGACCTCTACTACGTCGGGCGGATGAGCATCCTGCTCGATCTCGACATCATGCTGCGCACGGCGTTCGTGATGCTGGCCCGGATCGGGAGCCGGTGAGGGGCCGAGTCGGGCACGCGAGCGACCCAGATTCGTCTGCGATATCCTCCGCCCGTGGCCCACGAGCACGCCCAACCCGACTGCGTCTTTTGTGGCTACCGCGAGGCGCCCGTGCACCTTCAGCGGCCGACCTTCGCCGTGCGTCGCTGCCCGCACTGCACGGTGCTGTGGTGCGATCCGACCCGCTTCGACGCGAGCTTCCGACCCGACAACGAGGCCGCGTACCTCGAGGTCGAGGCCAGCGTGCACACCGAGAACGCGACGCGGCTGCATCACCTGATCCACCACGCTGGACCGGACACGCACCCGCGCTTGGTCGAGGTCGGCTGCATGCACGGGGACTTCGTCGCGCAGGCGCGAGGTGCCGGCTACAAGGCGCGCGGGCTCGACCTCTCGGCCAGCGCGATCGAGGAGGGGCGCCGTCGGCTGCCGATCGACGCGCTCGAGCTAGCGACGCTCGACGACAACCAACCCGACGCCTCGCTCGACGTGGTCGCGGCCTTCAACGTGATCGAGCACATGGATCGGCCCGATCGCTTCCTCGACCACGTCGCGCGAGCGCTGCGACCCGGTGGGGTGCTGGTCGCCGAGACTCCCGCGCAAGAGAGCGTCTACCACCATGTGCTCTTCTTGCGCGGACGTGCACAGCCGCAGGGGAGCTTCGAGGTCGGCGTGTACCCAGGCACGCACATCTTCAAGTTCGGGCGTCGCTCGTGGCGGACGATCCTCGCGGACCGTCACTTCGAGGTGCTGGCGATCGAGCCTCGCTCGACGCCGATGCGCGAGCTGCTGGCCAAGAACAAGCGTGACCCGGTCCTGCGAGCGGGGATCGTCGCGTTCGGGCTGCTAGGGCGGGTGACCGGCTGGGAGAACCGTGTCCTCGTGATCGCCCGTCGACGCTCGTAGAGGACTGCTCGGCCGAGCAGGGTCAATGGCCTTCGTCTGTCGATCCTTCACGAGGATCTGGGGTGCCCGACCACCTCCTGGTCTGCCGGACAACGTGAGGGGCTCGGTGTAAAGTTGGGCCATGCTGCGTTCGTCGTCGCGAGCAGGCGCTGGATCCGCGAGCCCGAAGACTCGGCCCGACGAGTCGAGTCGGTCGTTCGCGGCCGACAAGGGGCCGGTCGACGTTCGCTTGCTCGGAGCGCTGGTGCTCACGAGCTCGCTCGTGGGTTGTGGTCGCGACACCGTGCTCGTGGCCGTCGACACCGACCAAGGGACCTCGACCTTCGACTTCACGGACACCGGAGCCGACACCGAGACGGAGACGGCCGAGACCGAGTCGAGCGTGTGCGGCAACGGCATCACCGAGGAAGACGAGGCCTGCGACGACGGCAACAGCAACCAGCAGGACGAGTGCCTCAACGACTGCAGCTTGGCGATCTGTGGTGACGGGTTCCTCTGGCTCGGGGTCGAGGAGTGCGATCCTGGCTGGGACGCGATCGGCCCCAACGAGGCCTGCGTGCCCGGCTGTCTGATCAACGTGTGTGGCGACGGCTTCCCGGGTCCGGGCGAGCTGTGCGACGACGGCAACGGGATCGACGGCGACGGCTGCAACAGCAACTGCGCGCCCGGTAGCTGCGGCGACGGGAACCTCGATCCGGACGAGGACTGCGACGACGGCAACGCCAACAACAGCGACGAGTGCCTCGACACCTGCGTGGCCAACACCTGCGGCGACGGCTTCCCGCACATGGGCGTCGAGGAGTGCGACGAGGGAGCGCTCAACTCCAACAGCGGCGATTGCACGCTCGTGTGCCTGTTGAACGTGTGTGGCGACGGCAATCAGCACGCCACGCTCGAAGAGTGTGATCCGGGCGCGGCCAACATCGGCCCCGGCAAGGAGTGCCTCGACGGCTGCGTGCTCAACGGTTGCGGTGACGCGGACGTCGGCCCCAACGAGGACTGCGACGACGGCAACGCCAGCAACACCGACAGCTGCCTGAGCTCCTGCGCGAACGCTACGTGTGGCGACAGCTTCGTGTGGGAGGGCGTCGAGGAGTGCGACGACGGCAACAACAACGACGACGACACCTGCCACAACGACTGCACGCGGGCCGAGGTCGTGCAGGTCGC
>CBFGLP010000851.1:0-5767 GCA_965649595.1 uncultured Myxococcales bacterium
CTTGTCGAGGATCCCCATCGCCGTCTCGGCATCGGCGGCGTCGAGGATCGACGCGAGGTTCGCTCGGATCGCGTCTCCGGTCGGATCGCTGAGCTGTTTGACCTCTTCGTCGATACGCGCGAGATCGAGGGCGAGCCGCTCGAGCATCTTCGTGACGGCGGCGTCGTCGCGGAACTCCGCCTCGAGCTCTGCCGGGTGGCGGAGCAGCCAATCCAGCTCCCGCAGCGCGAAGCCGGACTTGCGGACCTCGCGGAGCGCCTCGACCGACGCACGGGCGTTCGCGGGGCTCGTGAAGGGGTCGATGCCGGTGAGGGCGATCCAGCGGATGAGCTCATCCACCCGCAGGCGGTTCGCGCGGGCAAAGCTGCCCACGCGGAAGTATGCGGTGATGTTGGCGAAGGTGAAGGTCGAGCCCGCCAGGTCGGCGGCCTGGATGGCCGCCCGCTCCGTCGCTGTGAGCCCAGCCCCGGAGAGCAACGTGGGGATGTGCTCGTCGGCGATCGCCGGTGGCGTCACATCCTCGCCAAACAGGGCATCTCCGCGGGAGTTGGGCGCGAAGTCGGCATGCGGGGAGATCTCCGGCGTGTAAAAGCGGCGCCGGTACAGCGCGGACGGTCCGGTCTCGTATTGGCGCGCGTCGATCCGCGGGGCCCACCAGGCCGCGAGCTCGTCCCAATCGACGCCCAGCTCGTCGTGAAGCCAGCGAATGTCGACCAGCTTCGCCAGGAACGTGCCGTCGAGCGTGCCCCCGAGATCGTCGATCAGCACGTTCAGCATGCGGCGAGGGATCGCCGTGGCTCGTTCGAGGCGAAGGAACCGGTGCAGTCGGTCGAGCTGGGGCTCCTCGAGGTTGATGACCTGCGCAGCGCTCAGATTGCAGGTTTCCGAGTAGACCGTGTAGATGGGGCCGACCTCGGCGTAGGTGTTCGGATCGATGAAGGTCAGATCGATCAGCTCCTCGAGATCCGCGAGCTCGAGCCCCGCGCGCCGGAGCAGCTCGCCGACATCGCCGTCGTCGTTGTCCGTGCCATTGAGGATGGCGAACCAGTTGTCGGTCCCCGCCCCGGCGGCAAAGCCCCAGAACTCGCGATCGTCCGCCGACGTGTTGCCGTCGTAGGCACCCGCGATGATGTCGCGCTGCACGGGCGTGATGCCGAGCCCGGCCGCCACCAGCTCGTCGGCCGTCGGCTCGAGCGGAGCACCGCCGATCAGCGCCTTCATCAGATCGACATGCGCCACGCCGAGCTGCCCCAAGTAGCGCTTGGCCTCGAGCGCAGGCAGCGAGAACGGCAGGTTCCACGGAAACACCATCTCGGTGATCTGCGCGGTCAACCCTGGGACCGTGCCCTCGTAGACGGTCGCGTCGAGGTGCTCGGGATGCAGCGCCAGCTCCTCGGCCGGCCAGGTGGTCTGCTTCGCGCTCGCAGTGGTCAGCGGTCCAACGAAGTATGCCTCCAGCGCCTCGTTGACCAAGTCGATCATGGGCAGCGAGGTATTGGTGTTCGCGCAGTCCAACAGGATCGCCCCGATGTCCGGCCGCCGCAGCTCGAGCTTCTCGAGCGCCGATTGGCTGGCGTTGGTCGTCGGCCGATCGGCCAGGAACTGCAGGAGATCGGCCAAATAGGCGGCGGGGCTGAAGACCGAACGGCACTCCTCGCACGCGCAATAGTCGAGGTTGTCGAGCACTCCCGCCAGCTCGTCGAGGCCATTGTTGGTCAGCGTCCACTGAGCCACGCCCGCGAGAACGGAGGGCGCGACCCTGGAGCGGCTGAGCGCGAAGGTCGACGCGAGCATCGTGGCCATCCCGTCGATCTTGGAGGCCCGATCCCAGACGCGGCCGGCGAGCGCCGCGGACGAATGGTGCGCGCTGCCGAACAGGCCGCCGAACTTGCCGACGAACTCGTTGCGCGTGTAGGCGACGACGTCCTTGGCCGAGCCGATCTGGTTGTCGAGCAGCACTTTGGCGGTGTCGTAGCGCCCCAGGCGTGGCGCGAGCCGATGGACCCGCTGAGCGATCTCGAGGTTCTTGCGGGCCAGCACGGCATCGGTCGCGCCCGAGAACGCTCCCGGGTTGGCGCTCACATAGCGCGCGATGTTGGTGCGCGTGATGTCGAAGCCGGGGTTGTCGTCGAAGAAGCCCACGAGCTCGGCCGTGTTGGCGGGCGGATCGCTGAGCCCTTCGTCGCGCGCGATCCGGTGGCGCAAGGCGAGCGTCGGATACGCGTCCTCCACGACGCGCTCGAGCGATCGAGCGTAGTTCTGCCGCTTCTCGGTCGCGTTCGCGCCCGGAATGTGGTCCGGGGCCGCGATGGAGCGATCGTCCAAGAACGCGTCCCAGTCGGAATGGTCCCACGCGGCGAGGTCGCGAACCGTCGAGATGTTCGTCGCCACGCGCTCGGCCTGCAGGCCCACGAGCGCCGGCATGTGGTTGCCGACGACCATCGAGGCCTGGGCCGTGAACTGGAACAGGGCCGCCTTCGCGGCGCCCAGCGTCGGAGAATTTTCAACATCGCCCCAGAAATCCGCCAGGCTGGTCCGCGCCACCCACAGCTCCATGAACTCCTGCTGTTCGGCCGGGCTCAGCCCCGCGGTGTCGAACACCACGCGGTGGTTGGTTCCGCCGCTCGGAGACGTGATCGCCGCCTCGACCACCAATTCTCGCATCGCCGCGATCTCGGCTTCCGCCTCCGTATCCTGGGCCGCTTCGGATCCGTCGCCCGGCAGCGACAGAATCCGAAGACGCCATGCGGCCCGAAGCGCCTGATCGTATGCCGCCTCTCCGGCCCGGAGCAACGACGGAAGGTCCGCAGGCAACCCCGCGCGCAAGAACGCGTAGCAGCTCTCGGGCTTGACCGTCCGGCCATCGGCGAGCCGTTGCGCCTGCACCCACATGGCCAGATGCAGCGGGAACACGTCCGCCCGCTTGGCCAGCCACTCCAACCGATCGGCGGGTACGTCCTTCGCGGCGGTCGAGTCCAGCAAGGGCTGAACCTTCGCGGTGATGCGGTCCCATTCGGAGCGGCCCTGGTACGAGCCCGCGCCGAGCACCAGATCGACCCGGACGGGCGCCTCGGTCGGATCGCTGATCAGCGCAGAATCGACCGACTGGCTATTGTAGGTAGCCCGAACGAAGAGATCCCAAGGCGTCGCGGGGGTGCCCGTCTGAGTCCAGGCCGCTACATACGTCCCCGTCTCATCGGTCCGAGCCGTCGCCTTGGAGATGTCGGTGGTCAGCGAAGAGCGCTCCCAGACCACGATATCGGCCTGTTCGATGGGAATGCCATTGGGAGAGAGGACGCGTCCGGTGATGGTGTAGCTGGGCATGGGACTGCAACTCTTCGATCACGCCGCCCTTCCGGAGGACCAGGCGCGAAGGTGGGCGATTGCGACGGTTGGGACTGCTCGAGCGATGGCCAATCCGGCAGGATGCGGATCGGGCTCAATCGCGCTGCGGAGGCAAGAAATGCCGGCCAGGGATTCTATTGCTCGGCGATCTCGCGGCGAAGACTATTCCGCCTTCACGCGATCGCGCAGGTCCGGTCCCGTAGCACCGTGCAAGCCATCTGGAGTGCAGGTCGGACACCACGGCGTGGATACCCACTTTTATCCTGGGCCCACGCTCTCTGCCGGACCAGGCGCGCCGGTTGGGATGTGCAGTGGCGGAGGACATTCGAGCGACGGCCAACGTAGCAGGATGAGAACTGAGTTCAAGATGTTTTTGAGACCAGGCCCGGCGGCCGGCAGCGCGCTCGCATCGCGGCCTGTGCTCGCGCTGCTCGATGGCGCGAATGTGACTGGAGCGCACGCCGACATCGAATATGCCTGTGCGACGCAATGGATTGCGAATGCGAGGGTGAAACCCGGATTGCGGGATTGCTTGCATTGGGCATCGGATCGTTCTGCTCTCGATTCGATCGCAGTTTGGCACGAGTCGGCGAGCCTTTTCTCGATTCTGGGTGCCGCTCTTACCACTAGGCGCCGAGCGGCCTCCGATGTGCGGACGAGGAACTGGCGATCACGGCATCCTGCGAAGCCACCCTCGATGACGGGAGACTTCGCCGTGATGCGATTCAAACGACAGAATCAGGCGACCTCGCGTCGGCGACGGAGCACGAGCAAGAGCGCCAGCATGGGCAAGGTCGCGAGGTGAGAGCCCGAGCTGGCGCTCGTGCACCCACACCCGTGATCGGCTCCCCCGTCGTCCAGGTCCGCGCCGAACTGACAGTCCGAGGAGGGCTCGAAGGGCGCTCCCCGGTCCTCCGGCTCCGGCGGCTGCTCGACCCACTCGATCTCGACCTCGTCAGCGAGCTCGGCATGGCGAGCCTGCAACACCGCGCGACGCATCACGGGCTGCTCTTCGGGCGGCAGGCACTCTCCGCCGATCAGCGCGTAGTCGGCCGTGCGCGCCTCGTTCTCGAGGTTCCCGGGCTCGACCCATAGCGCCCCTTCCACCACACGCCACTCGACCGGGGCCCCGTGCAGCGGTCGTCCCTCGCGGTCGCGGATCAGCGCGCGAGCGTACAGGGGCCGCTCGTCCCGGACCGCGACGACCAGCTCGAGCGAGGCCGCCTCGCTCGAGGGCACGGCCACGAGCTGGGGCGAGTCACGAGTCGATCCATCGGGCAGCCTCGCCCGGATGCGCCCGACGCTGCCGCTCTCGAGAGACAGCCATTTCTCGGTGATGAACGCCTCGGCGCCCGAAACCTCGGTGACACCGTCCCCGAACACCTCGAGCTCGACCGCATCGGTCGAGAACACCCGACCCGCGTCATCATCGAAGCGCAGCATGACCGCATCCACCTCTCCAGCGATCACGCGGCGTGGCGCGTCCGGTGGCTCGCGTAGATCGGCGATCGTCAGCCCCTCGTCGAGCCCCCGCAGGTGAAGGGGCGGCTCGTCGTCGGTCAGCAGGATCGCATGGCGCTCGCGCCAGTCGTCGAAGCCCAGCCGCAGCGTCGGGCCTACGGGGGCCACGTCGAAGCGCAGCCGATCACCGTCGAGGCCGCATTGAAGAGCAGGTGTCAGTTGCCAGACAACCTCGCCGGGCTCGTCGAAGTGCAGACACCCCTGTGCGTCGAGGTGCCCCGACCCCGTGATCGATTCGACGAAGCACGTCCGGTAGTCGTCGGCGTCGTCGGGAGCGATGTGAACCCACTCCCCGAACGACTCGCTCCACACGCTGCTCAGCCGTGGGCACAGCCGCGAACCTACGACGATACGATCGCCGGAGCGGAACTCGAGCAGGGCATCGGCGAGCTCCGGTAGCTCGAAGCGGATCTGCTGATCTTCGCCAGGGTATTCGCATGCAAGGCACGACGATGCGAGGACCAACGGGAGCGCGAGAATGGACAGGCGTGACATCGAGCGGGTAGAGACATGCGTCGGCGTCGGGGCAAGGGGTGCACACGAAAATCGCCATGCGAGAGTCCAGCGGGGCCGAAGCAGGCTGCGGTGCTTCGCCGTCATACCCGCCAAGGGTCCCAGTGATGCTCGGTCGTCGATCGAGGACCGGGAGTGATCCCGATATCGGTATCGATGGATACTCGTGAGCCTCGAACTCAGAAGGTGGTCGCCTCGAGCTCGGCCTTCGACTGATCCTCGTCCTCGCCACGCCATACCGACCATGAAACGCGTACCCAGCGGAGAACTGCACGTCGCCGAGGATGGCCTGGCCTACCACGGTGGAGACCCGGAGCCCTTCACGGGGGTCGCGTTCGAGCTGGGTCCCCAGGGCACGCTCGACAGCGAGGTCGAGTATCGTGACGGG
>CBFGLP010000852.1:0-15790 GCA_965649595.1 uncultured Myxococcales bacterium
TCTCGGGCTGGATGTCGAGCTCGGCGATGACATCGGCGGGCTTGGCCCAGGCGTCGCGCTCCGGCTCCTCGAAGCGCGCGAGCGCGCCTTCCTTGTCGTCGTAGTGGTGCTTGGTGCCGACCTCGGAGGTGCGCGGACAGCCGAGCAGCGAGAGCAGCAGCATCAGCGCGCCCGTCCTGAGCGGGAGGGAGCAGCCGTGCCGGATGGGGCTCACGATCGTGACCATAGGCAGGACGAGAGTGACCTGAAAAGCCCCGCGCAGGGGAGTGTGGGGTGTGGGTCACGTTCGCCGAGGCCAGGCGCGGATCGGCTCGGGCCCCGCAGATCGGGCGCGACAGCGCGTGTACCCGGGCCGAGCGAGCGGCTACACTCCGGCTCCCTTGCAGGCCTACGCGCGAGAGCGGCTGTCCAGCGCCCGATCCCCCATGCACGGAGGGCGGGCATGACCACCAGCGTGTCGGCGAACGAGCGCTGCGCTCGCTGTGGCAAGCTCTTCGAGGGGATCGATGATCGCCGCGCTCAGCTGCGCCACGGCGACATCTGCCGGGCCTGCAACCTCGATCCGCGCGCGCGGGCGCTGCCGATCGAGGCCGACCTCGGGCGCGGCTGGTTTCGCCGCTGCGCCGCGACGCTGGTCCAGATCGTCAGCTCGCCGAGCGCGAGCTTTCGCGTGGTCGAAGAGCCGGTCTCGCATGGGCGGGTGCTCGGGTTCCTCGCCACCGTCCGGCTGCCGCTGTGGCTGCTGACGGTCGGGTGGATGGCCGTCGATGCCTACCTGAGCCAGGACGAGATCGCCGGGCCGCTCAAGCGACCGAGCGTGATCGGAGAGATCCTCGGGGCCCAGTTCGCCGACGTGATGCGGCTGTGGCTCTTGCTGATGGTGCCGCTCGGGCTGCCGATGCTCTACTTCTTCGGCGGGATGCTGGGCCACTCGGCGCTGGCGCTCAGCGGCGGCGCGCGGCGATCGGTCGGCGCGAGCATGCGGGCGTTCGGCTTGGCAACCGCGCCCTCGCTCTTGCTGCTCGGCGTCCTCGACTTCCTGGTCATCGTGATGGACCTCGATCCCGAGTGGTGGCTCTACGGCGTGTGCCTGATCGGCGCGCTGGCGTTCGGGCTGATGGCCATCGCGCTCGCGCGTACGCACGCGACCTCGGTCTGGCGAGGGCTCTTGGTCGCGCTCCTGCCCACGGCGTTCTTCGTGGGCGTGACGGCTGGACGGGGGCTGCTCGAGACCTACCGATACCCCTTCATGCCCGCGCCGCCGATCGAGTCGTATGCGCCCTACCCAATCGAGTGAGACCTTGCCCGGCTTCGGTGTGCCGGGTGAGCCCGTCGCGCCCGTGACCCACGTGCAGGCGGTCGCGTGGGGAGAGCTCGACGCGTTCGGGCACGTGAACCACACCGTGTTCTTGCGCTGGTTGGAGAACGTCCGGATCGCGTGGTTCGAGCACGTCGGGATCATGGCGCTGCGGCACGAGACCCACGGGCGGATCTCTCCGATCTTGGCCAAGGTGACCTGCGAGTATCGAGCGCCGGTCGGGTTCCCGGACACGATCCTCACTTCGATCGAGTGCGTGGAGCTGGGCACGAGCTCGCTCAAGCTGCGCAGTCGGATCGGTTCGCTGGCCAAGCAGCAGGTCGTGGCCGAAGCGGAGGTGGTGATCGTGCTGATCGAGGTGCCGAGCGAGGGCGCTGCCGAGCTCGGACGCGCGACGCCGGTGCCCGAGCCGATCCGTGCGGCGATCCGGGCGCTCGACGGGGCGGTGCTGCAGGAGCGGGGGCGGACGTGATCCGGTGGGTGGTGGTCGCCTTGCTCTTCGCGTGGGTTGCCTGTGCACGAGAGCAGGCGCCGGCCGAGCAGGAGCGCGAGCAGTCGAGCGAGGACCTGCGCGGCAAGGACCTGCGTGGGGCAGATCTTTCGGGCTCCGACTTTCGTGGTCGGGATCTGAGCGACGCCGATCTTCGCAAGGCCGTGCTGAACGAGGTGGATCTGCGCGACGCCACGATCGCGGGCGCCAAGCTCGATCAAGCGAGGGTGCAGGGGATCGAGCTCGCGGGCGTCCGCGCGGAGCAAGCGAGCCTGCGGCGCTTGGATCTGCAGGGCGTCGACCTCACGGGCGCGATGCTGCGCGAGGCGGATCTGCGGGCCTGCGATCTGCGAGACGCCACGCTGACGCGGGTCGATCTGTCCTACGCGGATCTGCGTGGGGTCGACCTGCGTGGGGTCGATCTGTCGACGGCGACGCTCGAGGGCACAGACCTGCGTGGGGCCAAGGCGGACGCGAGCACGAAGTGGCCGGATGGGGTCGGACCGCTGCGGGCACGGGGGGTCGCGGTCGAGGGTGAGGAGCAGGTGCCGCTCGGTGAGCTGCTCGAGCAGCCAAAGTAAGCCTCGATCGTGTGAATGACGAGAGCCCGAGGGAATGCACCCCGGGCTCTCATGTGGGTATTCGTTTGCGGACAGCCAGTATCGCCTCAGCCAGTCACGTCCTGGATCGCCTTGTCGAGCGCCGCATAGTCCTTGGGCGCGATCTCGCTGTACTTCACCACGTTCTTGCCGTCGGCGAACATGATCGTGCGGCTCTGCTTGATCTGGTAGTGGTCCTCGAAGATGCCGTTGGGCTTGTCGCCCTCGGCGGCCGGGAGCACGACGGGCATGCTGATGCCGAGCTCCTCCTTGAGCGCCTTGGCCTTGGCTTGCAGATCGGCCTGGCTGCCGACCGGGGTCACGAGCACGCCGTCCTTGCTCTCGGCGATCACGGCGAACGCCTTGACCTTGTCCTCGCCGTACTTGGCAACGATCGCGTCGAGGTCTTGGAGGTCCTTCTTGAACTGCTCGTCGTCGATCGTGCCGACTGCCATGATCTTGGGCGTCGGGCCGTACTTGCAGACCTGGCAGTACTTGTCGCCCGAGTCGCAATTGACGATGTCGAACGCGGCGAAGCGCATGCCCACGTCGAGGCCGCTGGCGACCGTGCGCTGCTCGGGCTTGGCCGCCTCGTCGGGCTTGGCCGCCTCGTCGGGCTTGGCCGCCTCATCGGGCTTGGCCGCAGCGGCCTTTTGGGGCTCGGCGTCGGGCTTGGTCTCGCCTTGGGTCTGGCAAGCGCTCACTCCGAGCAACAAGGTGGCGAGCAAGAGGGTGCTATGGCGGGTCATGCGGTCTGATTCTCCTGCGAGGCTCAGCCCCGTGGGGCTGACGGGAATGCGAAGCGTCGGATGGGCCGGGAGCTGGCGGGCTTCGGATACGAGGCGAGCTACCGGCTGTTTCGCGGGGAGCTCGCTGGCTCGGTGCGATGGTCGTGACCCGACGAGAGCAACTTCCATTCGGCGCGGGGGCCGCTCCGGCAGAAACAACGGTATCATGCGACCGATGTCGTCCTCTCGAAGGAGCTTCCTGCGGGCCAGCGCGGCCGGGCTGGCCACGGCCGGGATCCTCTGGCCGGCGCTCGGTCGCACGAGCCCGCCGGGCAGTCGTGAGCCAGCGCCCGTCAAGCCGCCAGCGAGCGCCGACCCGAGCGTGCTCTCGGCGAGCCCGCTGCTGGTCGATCTGCCCTTGGCCGAGCGGGCGATCGCGGCCGCGCAGAAGCTCGGCGCGAGCTATGCCGACGCGCGGCTGGTCATGTGGCGACGCGAGCGGGTCTCGGTCCGCGATGATCACATCGACGGAGTCCGCCGCAGCAGCGAGTACGGGCTCGGCTTGCGGGTGATCGCCGATGGTGCGTGGGGCTTCTCGGCGACCTGGCGGCTAGACGCCAAGTCGATCGACGCGCTGGCCAAGCAGGCCGTGAGCGCGGCCAAGACGATGGCCAAGCTGCGCAAGCAGCCGGTCGAGCTCGCGCCCGCCCGGGCGGTGGTCGGTAGCTGGGTCGCGCCGCACGAGATCGACCCCTTCACGATCTCACCGAAGGACAAGGCCGACCTGCTGATCGCCGCCGCCAAGGGGGTGCTCGGCGTGGCCGGGGTCGCGTATGCCCAGGCCTCGGTCGAGATCCAGCGCGAGGAGAAGCTCTTCGTCAGCTCCGAGGGCGGGCAGATCCATCAGCTGATGTTCCGCGTGATGCCGCAGCTGAGCGCGACCGCGGTCGATCGCAAGCGCGGCCGCTTCGCCTCGCGCACGCACGAGTGCCCGCCCTTGCTGGCCGGCTGGGAGTGGGCGCAAAAGGCCGGGCTCGTCGAGGACGCGCCGCAGATCGGCGAGGACGCGCTGCGCAAGCTGCATGCCGCCCCCGTCTCGCCAGGCGAGAAGACGGTGATCCTCGCACCGAGCAACCTGTGGCTGACGATCCACGAGAGCATCGGCCACCCAACCGAGCTCGATCGGGCGCTCGGGCTCGAGGCCAACTACGCGGGCACCAGCTTCATGGATCCGCGCGAGACCGGCAAGCTGCGAGTCGGCAGCGAGATCGTCGAGTTCGTCGCCGATCGCACGCAAGCGAACGGCCTCGCGACCTGTGCGTGGGACGACGACGGCATCGCGACCGAGCGCTGGGACCTGGTCCGCGAGGGCGTGCTGGTCGACTGGCAGACGACCCGCGATCAGGCGGCGTGGATCCGCGACAAGACCAACGACGCCGACGGGCACGCGTGCAGCTACGCCGACTCGTACGCGAGCGTGCCCTTCCAGCGGATGCCGAACATCTCGCTGCAACCGAGGCCCGAGGGCTACACGACCGAGGACCTGATCAACGCGACCGACGACGGGATCCTGATCTCGGGCCGCGGGAGCTGGTCGATCGATCATCAGCGCTACAACTTCCAGTTCAGCGGGCAGTTCTTCTGGGAGATCAAGCAGGGGCGTTTGACCAAGCCGCTGCGCGACGTCGCCTATCAGGCCAACACGCTCGAGTTCTGGCGCTCGTGCGACATGATCGGCGGCCCGGGCACCTATCGACTCGGCGGTAGCTTCGGCGACGGCAAGGGCCAGCCGGGCCAGTCCAACGCGGTCAGCCACGGCTGCCCGCCGGCCCGCTTTCGCGTCAACGTCGTCAATACGGGGGAGGACCGCTGATGCCGACGCTCAGTGAGAAGCAAGCCAAGGAGCTGAGCAAGATCGTGCTCTCGGCCGCGATCGCGCCCGAGGTGGTGGTGACGATCCGCGAGCAGCGGGTCGGCAACCTCCGCTTCGCGCAGGGCCAGCCGACCACCGAGGGCGACGTCGAGACGCTCGAGATCGCCGTGACGGCGAGCGTGCAGGGCCGCTCGGCCACCGCGGTCGGCAACCGCAGCGACAAGGCCTCGCTGCAGGCGCTCGTCGCCGAGGCCGAGGAGCTCGCGGCGCTCAGCCCCGTCGATCCGGAGCACGTGCCTCCGCTCGCGCCGGCCCGCTTTCTGAGCGTCGACGGCCATGATCCAGCGACGGCCAAGCTCGGCGCGAGCGAGCGGGCGACGATCGCCGAGCAGGCGCTGGCCGTGGCCAACCAAGAGCAGCTCGAGATCGCCGGCTACCTCGAGCACCACGAGCAGAGCTTCGCGGTGGCCAACAGCGCGGGGCTGTTCTCGTACTGGCCGAGCACGTCGATCGAGCTGTCGCTGACCACCCGCACGTCGACCGGAGGCGGGAGTGGTTGGGCGGCCGCGATCTCGCACGAGAGCAAGCCGATCCGCGGCGCCGAGCTGGCCGCGATCGCGGCCGAGAAGGCCGACTTGTCGCGCGACCCCGAGGCGATCGAGCCGGGCAAGTATCGCGTGCTGCTCGAGGCCCAAGCGGTCGCGGATCTGCTCGGCTTCTTCGTCGGGGCGCTCGATCAGCGGGCCGCCGACGAGGGCCGCAGCTGGTGCTCGCACCCCGACGGCGGCACTCGGATCGGTGAGGCGTTGTTCGACGGGCGGGTGTCGATCCGCTCGAACCCGGCCGAGCCGGGCTTTCCGGCCATGCCCTTCTCCAACGAGGGCGAGCCGCAGCGGGTGATCGACTGGGTCGAGGACGGGGTGCTGCGCACGCTGACTTGCTCGCGCTACTGGGCCGAGAAGACCAAGAGCCGCTCGACGCCCCCGCCGAGCTCACTGCACATGCGCGGTGAGGACGTCGAGCTGATCGACATGATCGGCGCGCTCGACAAGGCCGTGCTGGTCACGCGGTTTTGGTACAACCGCATGCTCGAGCCCCGCACGATCCTCGCGACCGGGCTGACCCGCGACGGGACCTTCTGGATCGAGGGCGGCAAGATCACCAAGGCGCTCAAGAACTTTCGCTACAACGACAGCCCGCTGACGCTGCTGAAGAACGTGGTCGCGCTGGGCAAGCCGCAGCGGGTCTACACGCAGGGGATGGTGATGGTCGTCCCACCGATGATCGTCGAGGGGTTCAACTTCGCGAGCTTGTCGGACGCGGTATGAGGGCGCGCGAGCAGGCCGATCTGATCAGCGTGCTCTCGCGCTGCTCGTGCGCGGTCTTCGATTGCGACGGGGTTCTGCTCGACTCGAACCCGGTCAAGGTCGCGGCGTTTCGGGCCGCGCTGGCGGGCGAGGATCCTGCGGTGGTCGAGGCGTTCGTGGCCGAGCATCGCCGGACCGGCGGGGTCTCGCGCTACGCCAAGCTCGAGCGCTTCTATCGTGAGATCGTGAATGTGGCGGATCCAGATCGAGCGATAGCGGCGGCGCTCGAGCGCTTCGCGGCGGCGGCCCGGGAAGGATTGCGACATTGTCCGGAGGTGCCGGGCATTCGTGCGGTCTTGCAGCGGCTCTCGGACCGCGAGGTCGCGCGCTATGTGGTGTCCGGTGGCGACGAGGCCGAGGTCCGCGAGGCGCTGCTCGAGCACGGGCTCGGGGCAGGGTGGTCGGGGGTGTTTGGCAGCCCGACGCCCAAGCGGGCGCACTTCGAGCGGCTGCGGGCGAATGGCGAGCTGCCGGCAGGCAGCGTCTATTTGGGCGACGCCGAGCTGGACATGCGATTGGCGGACGAATTCGGGCTCGAATTCGTGTTCGTGGCCAAAGTGAGTGATTGGTCGGTGGGCCGCGAGGTCGCGGCGGCGCGCGGTCACCTCGTGATCGAGGACTTCGCAGCCGTGCAGTGAAGGCGCACCCGTGACCGAGCCGATCTACCTCGACCACGCCGCGCTGACCCCCGTCGACGAGCGGGTGCTCGCGGCGATGAGCGAGGCGGCACGGATGTCGTGGGGCAACCCGCGCTCGGTCCACGCGATCGGTCGGCGGGCCAAGGCGGCGCTCGCTGGCGCGGCCGCGCAGATCGGCGATTACCTCGGCTGTCACCCACGCGAGCTGAGCTTCGCCGCGAGCGGCACGCGAGCCTTGCAGCTCGCGCTCGACCACGCGCTCGCGCGCGCGAGCGAAGGGCCGGTCGTGTCGACGCCGCTCGAGCACTCGGCGGTGACTCGGGCGCTGGCCAAACCACGGCTGGGCCCGCGGCTGCGCATGCTCGAGCTCCCGGGCGGAAGGCTCGAGCTCGACCACGCCGAGGCTGCGCTCGCCGACGCGGCGGTGATCGTGGTCTCGCCGCTCAACCACGAGCTCGGCACGGTGCTCCCGACCGAGCTCGTCGAGCTCGCGCCGCGCGAAGCGATCTGGGTAATTGATGCGATCCAAGCCGCGGTCTGGCTGGACCTCGATCGCTGGATGGGTCCCCGGAGCCTGGTCGTGGCTGCCTCGGCCAAGCTCGGCGGACCCCCGGGCGCGGCGGTGCTGCGGACCCCGCCGGCGCTGCAGCAAGCAGGCGAGCATGATCCGCTCGGCGAGGGCACGCCGCCCTGGCTTGCGGCGATCGGAATGGGGGCGGCGTGCGAGGGTCGTCGTGGGCTGCGAGAGCCCGCTCGGCTGCGGGTGGCGGGGCTCGGACGACGGCTGCTCGCGGGCTTGCAGGAGCTCGCGCCGGATCTGTGCCTCAACGCCGATCCCGACGCGTGGGTGGGGCCGATCGTCAACCTCTCGTTTCCGGGCGTCGACGCGAAGGGCCTCGAGCACGAGCTCGACATGCGGGGGGTCGCTATCGCCCGTGGCTCCGCCTGTCGAAGTCGGCTCGTCGGTGGCTCTCCCGTGGTCGCGGCGGCGTTTCCCGGCGAGGAGTGGCGAAGCCGGGAGGCTACGCGGTGGAGCTTGGGATGGAGCACGACCGACGCCGAAGTCGATCGCGTCATCGAGACCACACGTTCGATCATTGGGTGATTGTCACTACATTAGATAGACCCATCGCTAGATCGGTCTCTCGACTAGCTCGATCGATCGCTGGCTTGTGTTCGCTGTGAGCGGGCCCGATACTAGCGACCGCGCGAGCATGGGTAAGGGACGGATCAGCGTGGGTCATCCGGTCGATGTCGCGACCGGCACGATGTACACGACCTACGTCGACTTTCGCTTGCCGAGCCCGCTTCGCTTCGCGCTCGAGCGCTACTACAGCACCGCGCTGCTCGATCGCCCCACAGGCGTGCTCGGACGCGGCTGGCGGCACGCCTTTCAGCACGAGCTACGCCAAACCCTCGAGGGTTTTACTTACGTCGATCCCGACGGTAACTCGATCCCGATCCTCGATGTCACCGGACGCTTCGATCGTGAGGGGGTGCTGACCGACGGCGCCGCCGAGATCGAGCTGCGTGGCAACCGAACCCAGCTCGACCTGATCCGCTACACCGACGACGCGCGGCTGCGGCATCGCTTCGTGGCCAGCGAGGATCCGCGGATCTTTCGCTTGGCTGCGCTGTGGATCACTCCCAAGCATCGGCTCGATCTCCGCTACGACCAGCGCGGCCGCCTGGTCAGCGTCCAGCACTCGCGCTCGGCTCGGACGCTGCGAATGGTCTACGACGGGGAGGGGCGGATCACCTCGCTGATCTACGAGGGGGGCGTGCGTGAGACCGTGGCCACCTACGAGTACGACGCGCGCGGTGATCTCGTGCGGGTGACCGACGTCGGGGGTCCTGCGATCGCCTATCAATACGACGCCGCCGGGTTCATGACCGCAGAGGTCAAGCGCAGCGGCGCGGCTTACTCGTTCAGCTACGACAGCCAGGGCCGCTGCGTCCACACCTCCAACGTCGACGGCTTCGAGGCGCGGACCCTGCGTTACGACGCGGCCGCCCGCGAGACCCAGGTGACCGACAGCAAGGGCGCGACCACGCTCTACGCCTACAACGAGGCCGGGCAGGTCACGCTGATCGTCTCGGCGCTCGGCTCGACCGCGCGCTACGGATATGACGACCTCGGCCGGCCGAGCAAGTGGATCGACGCGAACGGCAACGAGAGCTGGACCCGCTACGACGCGCTCGGTCGGCTGATCGCGGCCAGCTATCCCGATGGCCGCGAGCTGACGCTGCACTGGAATGCCCAGCACCTCATGGTCGCGAGCGTCGACGTCGAGGGGCGTCGCTGGGAGTACGAATACGATGACTGGGGCCTGTTGCTGCGCTCGCGCAACCCGCTGGGCCACGAATATCGCTACACGCACGACGAGTTCGCCGAGCCGCTCGAGCTGGTCGGCCCAAACGGCGCCCGCGAGCGCTTTGTCTGGGACGATCGTGGCAACCTAATCGGGCGTACGGGGCCGGACGGGCCCGCGTGGCAGTTTCAGTGCGACGAGTACGGCCGGCTGATCGCCGCCCGCGAGCCGGACGGTGGCGTGACTCGCTGGGAGTTCGACCGTGCGGGGGATCTGCGGGCGGTGATCGGGCCCGACGGGGCGCGCCACGAGTACGAGTACGATCGCGGGCATCGCTGCGTTCGTGAGCGCCGACCGGACGGGACGATGCTGCAGCGGCGCTACAACGCGTGCGGCAACGTCATCGAGGTGATCGACGCCGACGGTGGGCGCAGCGAGCTGGTCTGGGACACCGAGCCGGGGCGAATTCTGGCGTTCGTCGACCCCAACGGGAATCGCGTCGAATTCGACTATGACCCGCTCGGCCGACCGCTGCGTCGCCGCCACTTCGACGGTACGCAGACCAGCTTCGAGTACGACCCGCGCGGCAACATGATCGCGCTGATCGACGCGGCAGGCCAGCGCTTCACCTGCGAGTACGACGCGTGGAACATCGTCAGCAAGCGGATCACGCCCGACGGGGTCGAGACTCGCTATGCCCACGATCACGACGGTCGCCTGACGCTGGCCGAGCGAGACGACTATCGGCTCGAGATCCAGCGCGACATCTATGGTCGGATCACCGCGGAGATTCACGATGGCGTGGCGGTCCGCAGCAGCTACGACGCAGTCGGTAACCGGATCAAGATCGAGTCGGACCTCGGCCTCGCGATCGAGTCGGAGTTCAGCCCCGGCTGCGCGTGCCAGAAGCTCGCGGCGTTCGGTCGCCGGGTCGCGTTCGAGCGCGACGCGGCCGGACGCGAGCTTCGCCGCATGCTCGGTGGCGGCGGGCAATTTCACCAGCGCTTCGACGCTGGCGGCCGGGTCGTCGACCAGTGGTATCTGCCGCCCAACTATCAGGCCGAGCAAGCGGCGGTGGTCCCCAGCGTGGGCGGGCCGATCGGGCCGCTGCGACGCAAGCTCGAGCACGACGTGATGGGTCGGGTGACCGCGATCCACGACACGCTGCGCGGCCACACCAGCTACCTGCACGACGCGGTCGGACGCTTGCGCGCGGCGATCGGCCAGCGAGGGCGGGCCGAGTATTTTTCCTACGACCTCAACGGCAATTTCCTCGAGACCGCGAGGCTCGCTGGTGGCCCGCAGCCTCCGCTCGAGCAGGTGTTCCAGCACGACGCGAAGGGGCGCCTGCGGCTCGATCTCGCCGCGCTGCGCAGCGCCGGAGCCGAGGCGGACCGGTTCGAGCTCGGCGAGGGCAATCGAACGATCCGCAAGCAGGGTGGGGAGGAGGACGTCGCCTACGAGTACGACGTCAATGGCCGAATGATCCGCAAGCTCGTGACCCGCTCGCTGCTCGAGCCGGTCGAGGAGTGGCGCTTCGAGTGGAACACGCTCGGTGAGCTGGCCGCGGTGATCCGACCCGACGGCGAGCGCTGGACCTACCAGTACGATCCGCTCGGGCGACGAGTGGCCAAGCAGGGGCCGCAGACGAAGGTCCGCTATGTCTGGGATCGCTACACGCTCGTGCACGAACAGATCGCGCCGCAGGATGGGTCCGAAAAGACCATCAGCTACGTGCCGCACCCCGATCATCGCGCGCCGCTGATGCGGGTCGAGGACGCCGACTTCGCCTATATCCTGCACGATCACCTCGGCGCCGCGACCGAGGCGGTCGACGAGCAGGGGCGCCTGCGTTGGGTCAACCGCCAGGGCACGTTTGGTGGCGATGAGCACGACGACACCTTCACGCTGCGCTTCGTCGGCCAGTGGTACGACGAAGAGAGCGGGCTGCACTACAACCTGCATCGCTACTACGATCCGAGCCTACGAAAATTCACCTCGCAGGATCCGATGGGCTTGCTCGGCGGGCTCAACGACTACGCGTGGGTGCCGAGCCCGCTCGAGTGGATCGATCCAGATGGTTTTGCGATCACCGGCGGGCCCTACGACTACACACCGACCGGCACCTCGTCGAGCCCGAACGCGCCTCCTGGTACGCCCGACATCCACGGCCACCGCGAGGTGACCAACCCACGCACGGGCAACCCGAACTCGGTCGTGCCGCCGCGCTCGGGGCAGGACTCGGGCGGCAAGACGCTCGCGGTGCTGCACGGTCCGTCGGGGACCCACCAGGCGTTCGTCAGCGGCCACGGCAACCCGGTCAATGCGAGCAACCCTCAGATCGGGTGGGGGACCTCGTCGCATGGCTATGGAAATTGGTGCCACGCGGAGATCCACGCGATGGCGCACCTCAATTTCATGGCGTCGGTCGGCGCGCTGCCGCCGGGCCCCTATCGGCTGTTCATCGATCGTCCGCCTTGCGGCGAGTGCTGCGGCTCGCTCGGACATGCGCTCAAGGAGCTGCGAGCTCAGGGCGTGGACATCGAGGTCTGGTATCACCGAACTCAGCCCGCCGACGGCGAGGGAGCGGGCTGGCACAAGTACGGGGGCTGCTCCTGACCATGACGATGCTCGGACAGATCGACGATGCGACCTTCGAGAGCCGGGTGCTCCGCGCGGAGCGACCGGTGCTGGTCGGCTTCCTAAATCCCAAGCTGGCGGATCCCAAGCCCTTCGAGGCCGAGCTCGAGGCCGTAGCGAAGGCGCAGGACGAGCGGCTCGACGTCGGCTGGGTCGACCTCTCGACCGCCAAGCCGAAGATCGAGCAGTGGCTCGCTCGACTCGGGCTCGGGCGCGCCAACCGAACCTATTTGGTGTTCCGTGACGGGGAGGTGTGGACGCGCTGCTTTGGCCGACCGAGCTCGGCCAAGCTGATCGTCGATCGCACGATCGCTGCGCTCGGCGGCGATCAAGCGGCGCTCGCTGGGCCGCTGGCGTCGCTGCCCGCGATCGACGACGCGAGCTTCGAGGCCGAATTCACAGCGCGGCCGGTGATCTTGGCGATCTACAACCTGACGATCCCCGACGAGATCGCGATCTTGGCGCTGGCCAAGACGGTGCGAGGGGTGATCGAGCGGCACGCGGACGCGGTGCCGATCCGGCTGGTCGACATCGACGCCGACCCGCACATCGCGGAGCGCTTCGCCGCGGATGCGGGCCCGCTCCCGCGCTATGTCGCGGTCGCGCGGGGTGTCGAGGTTGCCTCTCGTTCCGGGCTGATGGTGCCGCTCGATGATCTGGTCGGGCTGCTACAGGCCGAGGCGACCCCTGCGATCGGTCGTGCCGCCGTGGTCGAGCGGCCGCGGCTCGACGAGGCGCTGGTTCGCAGCGAGGCCAGGGCGCTGCTCGAGCTGCTCGTCGAGCGGCTGCCCGAGGCTCGTGACGCTCGCGCGAGCGTCGAGCTACCCGCAAAGCCGCGCCCCTCGGCGCTCATGCGGGCATTTTGGTCCGAGCTGGGCTGGCACCCGAGCTTCGCGAGCCTCGAGCTCGCGCCGCCGGACAACCCCGACAGCGAGGCGATGGTGCGGGCTCGCTTGCGCGAGTATCGAAGCCCGGAGTTTCGCGTGACTCGCAAGCAGCTCCCCAAGCAGCTGCGCTTGGTCGCGTACGACGACGATGGGATCGGCTTCGTTGTGACCGACGAGAGCGGGGGCGCCGACGATCCGCCGCTGCGGATCGTTCTCTATGATTCGGGCGAGGTGATCGCGGCCAAGGCCAGCTACCTCGAGTGGTGCGCCAACGCGCTCGTTCGTCGGGCTTTTCGTGGGCCTCGTCAGCCCGTCCGGGCTGAAGGGCTACCGAGCGTCGACATACCGCTCGCGGGTGAGCCCTTGGCCGTGCTCGAGTCGCCGCTGCCACGCTTGTCGCCGGTGACAGCACGGGTCGCCGAGGGGGTGTGGCGAATTCCGACGAGCGCAGACGATCTCGAGCCCGACGCAAGCCGGGCTCGAATCGCGGCCGCCAGCAGCGAAGCGCTCGAGCGCGGCCTCGCCGAGCTGCGTACACGAGGCCAAACACTGAAGTAGGGGAGCGCGGTGAACCGACTCGATCAGCTGCGCGCGACCTTGTTCGGCTTCGTCGACCAATCCGACGATCTG
Source organism: uncultured Myxococcales bacterium (assembly GCA_965649595.1). GTDB lineage: Bacteria > Myxococcota_A > Polyangia > Nannocystales > Nannocystaceae > Plesiocystis. The sequence continues at coordinate 13,483 of CBFGLP010000852.1, forward strand.
CTGCTGGTGATCAGCGCCCGCGATCTCGACGTGCCGATCATCCTCAAGGCGATCGAGTCGGTCGACCGCGAGGCGCCGTCCGACATCTTCTTGAGCTTCGGGCAGGTGTTCGAGTCGGCGCCCGCCTACCTCGACGAGGTCATGAGCAGCCTCGCCGTCCAGCTCGACGCCGCCAACCTGATGCGCGAGCAGCAGGGGCTCGAGCGCTGGGCCGAGGTCCCGGCGATCTGCCGCGACGCGAGGCGCTCGATCAGCGAGCGCCTGCAGGCGGCGCTGGTCTACGTGCGCGGGCTGTTCCCGCTCGACGAGGATCACCGGATCGTGTGGAGCTTTCTGCCCGCGGAGATCCACGACATCGCTGGTTACCTGCAGCTCGTCAGCGCGCTCTTGCCTTGGCGGGGCTACGAGCCGTGGATGCTCAGCCAGCGGATCGTGCTGCGCGACAATCGTGAGCGGCCCTTCTTGCTGCCCGAGCTGCGCAAGCACCAGCCCGGCGGCACGCTGGTGTTCGACGCCGACTTTTCCGCCCAGGCGATCGCCGACGATCTGGTCGCGGCGGCCAAGCACCCCGAGACGCCCGAGCCCGAGCGAATGACCACGCTGCTACAGCTCGCCGGGCTCGACCTCGCGTACGGGCGCCACGTCGACGCGGTCCAGAAGTATGGCGTGGTCCACGAGTACTTCGAAAAGCAGCAGCGGCCAGCGTTTCAGGCGATCTGCCTCGGCGGGGTCGCGGACGTGCTCCGCCGCGAGCGAAAGCTCGACGAGGCCAAGCAGCGCTACCAGCAGGCGCTCGCGCTGGCCAGCCAGGGCGGGGTCGAGGGGCTCGGGCCGACGATGATCCTCAGCGGCAGCGTCGGCGAGGTGTGCATGGAGCGAGGCGAGCACGCCGAGGCCGAGGGCTACTTCGGGATCGCCAGCGAGACCGCGGGCGCGCTGGTCAACATTCAATACAAGGCCGACATGATGGAGAAGGTCGGCCTCGCCCGCGCGGCGCAGGGCAACCTCGGCGGGGCGGTCGAGATCTGGCGGCTCGCTCGCGACCGCTGCGAAGACGCGCACTATCTGATCCGCTGGCGATCGGTGCTCGCTCACCTCGCGCAGACCTACGCGAGCGGCGGGCTCGAGGCCGAGCGGCGCGCGGCCGAGCAGGAGCGGGCGCAGGTCCAAGCGATGCTCGACGCCGAGGGCTGGCCCAAGGAAGGATGTCGATGACCACCACGCCACGACCACCCGCTGGCAGCCCGCACCCACCCGCGCCCTCGCACGCGTCGAGCAGCCCTGGCGTCACCGGTCCGCTGCCCGGCACCGCGAGGCCTTCGACCGCGCCTCCTCCAGCGCCCTTGATCGCCCCGACCGGCAACGTCACGGTCGACGCCCTCGCCGACGTCGTCAACTCGACGGTCTCGCCCTTTCGCAACCCACCGCCCCCCGAGCAAGGCACGATCGGTGCGGTCAGTCAGTACGTCTCGGGTGTGGTCGGCTTGGTCGGTGGCGTGTTCTCGCTGCTCGACACGGGCATGGCGTTCCTGACCGCCGGCATCGCCCAGTTCTTTCCAGCCTTGCCGGCGGCGACCCTCGGCGCGCTCCACCTCGCGCCCCCGCACCCGCACGCGCATCCGCCCAGCTTGGTCCCGCCGGCGCCCCCGATCCCGCTGCCGAGCTTGGGTCCGGTGATGGTTGCGGGCTGTGTGTCGGTGCTGATCAATGGCATCCCGGCGGCGCGCTGCGGCGACTTCGGGCTCGCTCCGACCTGTGTGGGTTTGTTCCCGATCTTCGAGGTCAAGACCGGCTCGAGCCAGGTGTTCATCGGGGGCTCGCGCGCTGCTCGGCTGCTCGACTTCTCCAGCGTCTGCGTGCCCGCTCCGCCGCCGATGTCGAAGGCCGCGCGGATCTTCGGTCAGGTGATGCAAGGGGTAGCGATCGCAGGCATGGGCGCGGGTCTGCTCGGCGCGGCGGCGGGAGCCGTGGGCGCTGCGAACACCGAAGATCCGGCGGCCGCCGCCAACGCCTCGATGCGGGCGGCGCTGGGAGCCGCCCAGGTCGCCGCCGACGCGGCCGCGATGGCGATGGGCTTGTTACAGGGCAAGGACCCAGGCACGCCGGCGTGCCCGGGCGTGATCATGCCGCTCGGCGGGACGGTGCTGATCGGCGGGTTTCCGATGCCCGACACGCTGACCGCGATAATGGGCATCATGAAGGGCGTACAGATGCTGGTCCGCGGCTTTCGGGGCGGCCGCCGGGCCGGGCGATTGTTTTGTTTACGTTGCTGAATGGAGAAGCGCGACATTCGGCCGAATGTCGCGCT
>CBFGLP010000853.1:0-2629 GCA_965649595.1 uncultured Myxococcales bacterium
CTCGAAGATCGCGGTCTCGAGCCGCGACCGCGACGTCGATCCGGTCGGCGCGTGCGTCGGCATGCGCGGCAGTCGGGTGCAGGCGGTCGTGCAGGAGCTGCGCGGCGAGAAGATCGACATCGTGCCCTTCGACGACGATCCAGCCCGCTTCGTGTGCAACGCGATCCAGCCGGCCCAGGTCTCGCGCGTGCTGATCGACGCCGAGCGCCACACGATGGAGCTGGTCGTACCCGACGACAAGCTGAGCCTCGCGATTGGCAAGAAGGGTCAGAACGTGCGGCTCGCGTCGCGCTTGACCGGCTGGCGGATCGACATCCATTCGCAGAGCAAGATCCGCGAGATGGAGCGGCGCAGCCGGGCCGAGATCGCGGCGATCCCCGGGGTCGGACGCGAGCTGGCGGCCGAGCTGTTCGAGCTCGGCTGGCGATCGCTGCGCGACCTCGCGGTCGCCAACATCGACGAGCTCGCGCCGATTGTCGGGAGCCCCGACGAGGCAGAGCGGATCATCGACCTTGCCAACGATGTCGCGAGCGGCAACCTCCAGCTCGAGGTCGTCTACGACGATGAAGACTTCGTCGAGCAAGAAGAGGCACATACCGGGGGTGAAGGCTGAATGCCCGAGCGGACCTGCATCGCATGCCGTGCCAAGGGCGCGCAGGCCGAGCTGGTACGACTGACCCGCTCGCCGGACGGTCGCGTGCACCCGCTCGCGGGTCGCAGCAGCGCGGGACGCAGCGCCTACCTGTGTCCGAGCTCCGCGTGCTTCGAGCAGGCCGCTCGTCGTCGAGCCTTTACCCGCGCGTTCGCGCGTGAGGGGGCGATCGACATCGATCCCACCGAACTCTGGACAGCGACTCGAGCCTTTCTCCAAGCGGAGATCGACCGACTCGATCGCACGACCGCAAACCCACACCAACACCCGCGCCGCAGCGCCATCGCACGCCTCTTGTCTCGACTAACATCCGAGCCCGCCCCCTCCGAGCGTCCTCCGCGGACTGGTCCTTCGGGTCGCCATCGCGACCGCAACGTGCCGACGGGCAAGGGAGGTACATCCACCCATGGCTAAGATCCGCATCTACGAGCTGGCCAAAGAATTCGGCCTCGACAACAAGGAGCTCGTGGCGCAGGCCCGTGGTCTCGGCTTCGAGATCAAGAGCGTGATGAGCACGCTGACCGACGAGCAAGCCGAGATGGTTCGGCGGCGCCTCGGCGGCAGCGCGAGCTCGCCGAGCGCGGCTGCGTCGGCCCCGAGCGCGTCCGACGAGGGGCCCAGCAAGCTGGTTCCCCGCAAGCGCAAGGGCACGGGCAAGAGCCCCGCCGAGCGCGAGCGCGAGCAGCGTGAGCGCGAGGAGATCGAGCGAGCGGCCGCGGTGCCAGCACCCGAGCCGATCCGCCGATCGCCCGAGATCCGTCGGCCCCCACGTTCGGTCGAGCCCGAGGAGACCGGCGTGAGCGAAGCTGCGAGCGAGGCAGCACCGGCTCCGGTCGTGCGCAGGCCGGTCAGCCCGACCGCGCCGACTCACGCGGGCGCGCCCGCTGGTGGACCGGCACCGACGCTGCGTCCGGCCGCACCCAGCGAGCCGAGCCGTCCGCAGGTCGCCGCAGCAGAACGGCAGCGAGAGGTCGCCCCCGCGGCTCCCGAGCGCGCGTCCGTGCAGCCCGCCGCGGTCGAGGAGCCCAAGCCGCGCGCCGTGCCGCAGGTCGGTGAGCGGATCCAGCTGCCGCCCGGCACTCGTCGCCTCGGCCCGCAGAGCATGGCGGCCCGGCTCGAGCAGCAGAAGCGGGACGAGCCCCCGCCTCCTCCACCCGAGCCGGCCAAGCCGGTCGCTCCGGTGGCCGCGCCCGAGCCTCCCGCGCCGCGGGTGGTCGAGGAGCGTCGACCGGAGATCAAGCAGCTCAAGGGCAACCAGCCTCGCCCGGCGACCAAGCGCCGCGACGACGAGCGTCCGGTCGTACGCAACGATCAAGGCGTGATCGTTGGCGCGGCCTCGAGCCGGTCCGAGCCGAAGATCCTCGGCTTCATTCAGCTGCCCGGTGGTGGTGCGGCGGCGCAGCGTCGTCAGCAGCAGGTCATCATCACCGAGGCCAACAAGGGCAAGAGCAAGGGCCGCGCGACCGCTCGCAAGGAGCGAGAGGAGAAGTCGCAGCAGCGTCCCCGCCGTCGCACGCCGCCCCGTCGCCGCGATCGCGGCATGCCCAAGAACGTCTCGACCATCGAGATGAGCGAGGCCAAGAAGCGCATCCGCGTCGACGAGGCCATCCAAATCTCCGACCTCGCCCACCAGATGGGCGTCAAGGCGCCCAAGGTCATCCGCACGCTCTGGGGCATGGGCATGCGGAACCTGACCATCAACCACGCGGTCGACGTCGAGACCGCGGAGCTGGTCGCTGCCGAGTTCGGCTACACGATCGAGAACGTCTCGTTCCAAGAGGACGAGTACCTCACCGACTACGACGAAGAAGAGGGCGAGCTGCGGGCGCCGGTGGTCACGATCATGGGCCACGTCGACCACGGCAAGACCACGCTGCTCGACTACATCCGCAAGGCCAAGGTCGCCGAGGGTGAGGCCGGCGGCGTCACCCAGCACATCGGCGCCTACAAGGTCGAGACCGGCCAGGGCCCGGTCGT
>CBFGLP010000854.1:0-2040 GCA_965649595.1 uncultured Myxococcales bacterium
CCCGCTTCGCGCACTTGGTTGTCTGGTTTCGGGTTCGCAGCGGCTCGTTGGCCCCCTAAAGGGGGCGTTCCGCTGTTGCTGGTCGCATCATGTCGTGATGGATCTGTCGTCGCTGCCTCGCTTTCGGTCTTCGTGGCGAGCGCCGGGCGTGGGAAACTCCCGCCTCGCTACCCCCGTCCCGTCTCGCCTCACCGATGACCGGTCAGTCCGCTGACCAGGATAGCCCCCCAGTATCGACGTTTTTGATTTTGATCACTTAGTGGTCGGAATCTGCGGATGGAAACTGGCGAAGCTGTCACAGATAATGAAACATAAGGCCGAGCCAGGTCTTCACCCCAAGCTCGATCGCCAAGTTGGCTGCCTCGCGGACGGCGGGCTGACGGACTCCGAAGGAACGAACCGATGAAAAATCTGCGACTACTCCCAATCCTGCTCGCTGGCGTCGGACTGACGTTGTCTGCCTGTACCAAAGAGGACAAGAACAACACCTCGGACACCACTGTCGGTGACGGCGACGAGGCCGAGGACACGGACACTGATGACGGTGAGTCGAGCTTCGGTTCGAGCGAGGACACGGCCGAGGACACCGCCACCACCTTCATCCCGACCACCGACATCCCGGACATCGCGAGCTGCGATCCCTTCGCCCAGGACTGCGCCGAGGGTGAGAAGTGTGTCGCCTACGCCAGCACCGGCGGCACCTGGGACTCGAACAAGTGCGTGCTGATCAACGGTGACGGCCAGCCGGGCGACCCCTGCACCTACGCCGGCGCGGTCGAGTCGACCGACAGCTGCGGCGCCGACTCGTGGTGCTGGGACGTGAACGCCGAAGGCATGGGCACCTGCACGCCCTTCTGCACCGGCACCGCCGACGCGCCCGTGTGCGAGCCGATGACCTCGTGCTCGATCGCCAACAACGGCTCGATCACGCTCTGCCTGACCTCCTGCGATCCCTTGCTGCAGGACTGCGCTGGCGAGGCGACCGGCTGCTTCTTCGACGGCAGCTCGTTCGTCTGCGCCAACGCGGTCGGCGACATCCCGACCGGCGAGCCCTGCGGCTTCATCAACGACTGCGCACCGGGCAACATCTGCCTCGCGCCCGAGTCGTTCCCGGCTTGCGCGGGCTCGGCTTGCTGCGGTGCCTTCTGCGACATGGCCGACCCCGGCACCTGCGTGCCCGACGGGACCGAGTGCACCGCCTTCTACGAGGAAGGCTCCGCCCCGCCCGGATACGAGGACGTCGGCGTCTGCGTCATCCCCGGTTGATCCTTAGCCCCCCGCAGGCGGCGTGCACTTAGCCATGCACGGCCGCTTCGCGGCCGCGAGGTCGCCGAGGCGACCTCGATGGGCTGGTTTCGGGTTCGCAGGCGTCCGTTTGGGCCCCCAAAGGGGGCCTTTTCTTTTGCCCCCGCAGGCGTCGGGGACTCACGCACGGCCCCGGAGGCGTCATCGCCCTGGGGCTTTTGCATGGGGGCGCGGCGGGTAACCTTTATCCGTGGTTTTCCGTAGAACTGTCCGATTGACGCCGGGCGCATGGTCGGTCAAAGTCATGGAGGCCGCCTGGAAGGGCTAAATCACGCCCAAGCTCAGCGCTCGGAAAACCACACGAGGATACGGTAAATAGATGGCGACGTTCAAGGAAGTGCTCTCCCAGGTCAAGGGCACGATTCGCGAGGTCTCGGTGCACGAGACCAAGGGCCGGGTGCTGGATCAGCCTTCGTCGGGTGCCCCCGTGTTGATCGACGTGCGCGAGCGCGACGAGTACGAGGCTGGCTTCATCCCGCGAGCCGAGTGGATCCCGCGCGGCTTCCTCGAGCTCAAGGTCGAGGACCTGGTCCCGGACCGCAACCAGGAGGTCATCATCTACTGTGCGGGTGGCGTGCGCTCTGCGTTGGCGTCCCGCTCGCTGACCGAGCTCGGCTACACGCGGGTGTCGTCGATGGCTGGCGGGTTCAAGGCGTGGAAGGACGCCGGCTTGCCCTTCGAGCGGCCGCGCGTGCTGACGCCCGATCAGATCAAGCGCTACAGCCGGCACATCAT
>CBFGLP010000855.1:0-1805 GCA_965649595.1 uncultured Myxococcales bacterium
AGCACCAGCGCGGTGCGAGAGCCGTCGACGAGCGTCGCTCGCGAACGGTCATACAGCGCCTGCTGGGCCTTCAAGCCGGCGAGCGGCCCCAAGCACGAGGTGCCGCCGACGTTCGACTCGAGGAAGCCCGTCCATGCCGCAGGCAGCTCGAGCAAGCGCAGCGTGTGCCCCGTGGGCGCGGTGTCGAACACCACGTGGTCGAAGGGCACGGTCGCTTGGTCGCCTGCGAGCAGCTCGGCGAACTCGTCGAACGCGGCGATCTCGACGGTGCACGCGCCGGCAAGTTGCTCCGTCAGCTCGGCGACCTGGTCTTCGGTCCAGATGCTGCGATAGGGCGAGATCACGCGCTCGCGGTACTCGTCGGCTGCCTGCTCGGGGTCGATGTCGAGCGCCCAGAGCCGGTCGACACCGGGGACCGGGGTCGGTCGGTTGGAGAGCCCGACGCGGAGCATCTCTCCGAGGTTCGACGCCGGATCGGTGCTGACGAGCAGGATCCGCTTGCCTGTGTCGGCGAGCCGGATCGCTGTCGCACACGCGAGCGCCGTCTTCCCGACGCCGCCCTTTCCGGTGAAGAAGAGGAAGCGGCTCGGCTGATCCAGGAAGGTCGTCATCCGGTGGGCTGACTCGTCCATCGACACCCGCATGGACGGGGTAGCACGTGGCGTTGCGAGCGGTCGACTCTCGCCAGCTTCGTCATGCGCTCGTCACTTTCATATCGACGAGCTTCGATATATGGTGTCGCCGTGCCGCCTCGGACCAGCCGCGGGTCGACCGGATTGACCGTGCTCGCCGCGTCGCCCAAGCGGGCCGAGTGCACGCCGCGACGGCGCGCGAAGCCAGGCGACGTGCGGCCCTATGCGGCCTTGTTCAAGGCGCTCGCCGATCCGACCCGAGTCGAGATCGTCGCGTTGCTCGCCGAAGCCCGCGAGCCCCTGTGCGCCTGCGACATCGAAGGGCACTTCGAGCTCGCGCAAGCCACTGTCTCGCATCACCTCAAGATCCTGCGCGAAGCCGGCGTGCTGACCTCGGAGCGGCACGGGACCTGGATCTACTACTCGCTCGAGCCAACCGCGCTCGAGCGCCTGCGCGAGTTTCTGATCCTGCTGGGTCCCTGAGCCGCGCTCGAACGACCCGGAGCACGACATCCGCATGTCCACCATATCGAAGATCATCGATAAAGGCCGCGCTCCGCGGCTCTACCCCGAGCTGCACGCGTACGTCGAGGCCCTTCGGCCCACCCTCGCAGCGATCCCCGAGCAGCGCCGACAGACGCTCGAGCGCATCGCAGCCTTCGTGCGCGAGCGCAGGGCCACGGGGCAGCCCAGCCGGCTGATGTTCATCTGCACGCACAACTCGCGTCGCAGCCACATGAGCCAGATCTGGGCGACGGTGGCGGCGGTCTGGCACTGGATCGAGGGCGTCGAGACCTACTCGGGCGGGACCGAGGCGAGCGCCTTCAACCCGCGCGCGGTCGCGGCGATGCGTCGCGCCGGGTTCGAGATCGACGAAGCGCCCGCCAACGTCACCAACCCGCGCTACGCCGTGAGCTTCGCGGTCGATCATCCCGCGCTCGAGGTCTTCTCCAAGACCTTCGACGTGCCCGGCAACCCCAGCTCGGAGTTCGCCGCGATCATGAATTGCAGCGAGGCTGATCAGGCGTGCCCCTTCGTGCCAGGGGCCGTCCTACGGATCTCGCTGCCCTACGACGACCCCAAGCTAGCCGACGATACCGGCGAAGAGACGGCCCGCTACGACGAGCGGGCCCAGCAGATCGCAAGCGAGATGTTCTACCTGTTTTCCAAGGT
>CBFGLP010000856.1:0-8276 GCA_965649595.1 uncultured Myxococcales bacterium
CACGCGCATCCACGCGGGCGAAGGACCGACCCGGACCTGCTCGAGCCCGTAGCCGAGATAGCGACCGCAGCGATCGGGGGCCGCGAGCGTGACCAGCTGCGCGTCGACCGGAGCGGCGTGCCAGGCCTGCAGCCGCTCGACGCTCTTGTGCAGCGGTGTGCTGAGCTTGGTGTCGAGCGCGACCGCGAGATCCAGCGCGACCCCGAGGTGCCCGAGCGCGTCGGGCCGGTTGGGCGTAACGCCGATCTCGATCACGCTGTCGCGGATGCCCGGGATTAGGTCGACGAGCGCGCGGCCGGCCTCCCAGTCGTGCGGCAGCACGATGATCCCGTCGTCCTCGGTGCCGATCTCGAGCTCGTCCTCGGAGCAGATCATCCCTTGCGAGGCGACCCCCCGCAGCTCGCGGGCGCCGAGCTCGAGCCCGCCGGGCAGCACGGTGCCGACCGGAGCGAACGCCACCTTGCCGCCAACCGGCGGCAGGTTGCTCGCGCCGCACACGACCTGCACGACCTTCTCACCGTCGAAGAGCTGGACGACGTTGAGCCGATCGGCGACCGGGTGGCGCGAGACCTCGCGGATCTCGCCGACGATCACCCCGGACAGGTCGTAGTGGCGCACGCCCTCGACCTCGAGCCCGAGATCGGTCAGCGCTCGCGCGACCGCGTTGGCGTCGAGCTTGCCTTCGGTCGTCGCCGCGTTGCGGCCAACCACGATCGGTCGACCCTCGAGCAGCTCGTTGAGCCAGGTGCACGAAATCAGCATGGGAACTGCTCCAAGAAGCGGAGATCACCCTCGAAGAAGAGCTTCAAGTTGGGCACGCCGTAGCGCAGCATCGCCATTCGATCGATGCCGAACCCGAACGCCCAGCCGGTGTAGACCTCGGGATCGATGCCGCAGTGCTCGAACACGGCCGGATCGACCATCCCGGACCCGCCGAGCTCGATCCAGCCGGTCTGCTTGCACAGGCCGCAGCCGGGGCTCGGGCCGCCGGCGGCCGGACGGCAGAAGGGGCACTGCATGTCGAACTCGGCCCCCGGCTCGACGAAGGGGAAGTAGCTGGGCCGGAAGCGGACCTCGAGCCCCTCACCGAAGAACGCCCCAACGAAGCGGTAGAGGGTCGCCTTGAGATCGGCCATCGTGACGCCGCGGTCGACGTAGAGGCCCTCGATCTGGTGGAACATCGGCGAGTGGGTCGCGTCGTCGTCGCGGCGGAACACCGTGCCCGGCGCGATGATCCGGATCGGCGGCTCGTGCATCAGCATCGTCCGGACCTGGACCGGAGAGGTGTGCGTGCGCAGGACCAGGCTCGAGCTGGGATCGCGTCGCTGGACGTCGAGCTCGCGCGCGCTGGCCTCGGTCACGCCGCGCGGGAGCACGAAGAACGTGTCTTGCGTGTCGCGGGCCGGGTGCTCGGGCTCGAACGCGAGCTTGTCGAAGTTGTAGTCCTCGGCCTCGACGTGCGGGCCATCGAGCACGTCGAAGCCGAGCCGTCGGAACACTCGCTCGAGCGCGCGCCGAGTGGTCGTGATCGGGTGCAAGGTGCCGGGGCGCGGCCGCGGAGCGATGAACGAGAGATCGACCCGACGACCGAGCTCGCGCTCGCGAGCGAGCTCGACCAGCTGCTTCTCTCGCTGCGCGAGGCCCTGCTCGATCGCCTGCTTGACCTCGTTGAGCGCCTGGCCGATCGCCTTGCGCTCGCTCGGCGGCGCCTTGCCCAGCAGCGTGCGCAACAGCGTGACCGAGCCCTTCTTGCCGAGGAAGCGGACCTGCAGTTGATAGAGCGCGTCGGGATCGTTGGCGGTCGGCAGCTCGCGCTCGAACGCCGCGAGCTCGGCCTGCAAGGCCTGCATCGGCGTGGGCTCGCCCGGCTCGGTGGTTGTCTCGTCGCTGGACATGGTGATCTCTCGGGAGACGGCGGGAGGGATGCTAACGGATTCCGCTCGGAGCCTCGCGGAAGCAACGGGAGGAACTCAGCGCCCCGTGGGACTCGACTCTGCGCAGACTCAGCGCCCCGTGGGCGCTGACTCGGTAGAAAAACGCAAAAGCCCGGGGCAACGGTCCCGGGCTTCGTCATCGACCTGAGGTCGGTCTTGCTACTGCAGGGCAGCCCGGGCGGTGTCGACCACCCGACCAAAGCCGGCGGGGTCGTGGATCGCCAGGTCGGACAGCACCTTGCGATCGAGCGCGACGTTGGCCTTGTTGAGCCCGTCGATCAGCCGGCTGTAGCTGAGCCCATGCTGGCGGGCGGCGGCGTTGAGCCGCACGACCCAGAGCCGACGCATGGTCCGCTTCTTCTGCTTGCGACCGGCGTAGGCATGCATCCACGCGTGGCGGACGGCCTCGATCGCGCGGTGGTACATCCGGCGGCGACCCTCGCGGAAGCCCTTGGCGGCCTTGAGGATGCGGTTACGACGACGGCGGGCTTTGAACCCTCGTTTTGCGCGCGGCATGGTTCACTTGCTCCCGTGGGGCAGAAGGACGTGGATGCGCTTGGCATCGGGCTCCGACGCGATCGTCGTGCCACGCAGCTTGCGGATCCGGCCGGGGGCCTTCTTGGTCAAGATGTGGTTCTTGTGCGAGTGCTTTCGCTTGACCTTGCCGGTCGCGGTGAAGCGGAACCGCTTCTTGGACCCGCTGTGGGACTTCATCTTGGGCATGATGGAAACCTTCTTGACCCCTGGTACTGACTCGGGCGGAGAGAGAGCCTCAGATCAACCCCGAGGGGCCGGCATGTGTACACCAGCGCCGTGGGGCGAGCAAGACTGGTGGCGTGGGATTTGCCGCGGTCCCAGCTCGCCCAGGAGGGCTGGAGCGGGGGGGACGGCGGGTTTGAGCTTGCGCAGACACACGAGCCGGATCGCTCAGGCGATCCGGCTCGTGCTCCTCGGGGCAGCGCGACCGAGGAACGAGACCCGCGGAGCGCGAGGGCTAGGCCTCGTCCTCGGCGTCGTCTTCGTCATCCTCGGCGGAGTCTTCGTCTTCGCCGTCGTCGTCGTCGTCGCCGTCTTCAGCGTCGTCGTCGCCGTCCTCGTCCGAGTCTTCGTCGTCCTCGGCGTCTTCGTCCTCTTCGTCGAAGTCGTCCTCGTCCTCGAAGTCCTCCTCGTCCTCGAGCTCCGGCGGCGGAGCCTCTCCGGCCGGGAGCGCCGCGGCATCACCCTCGCGCGGTGGCCGTGCGGCTGGCGCAGGCTTGGGCTTGACCACGATGCGCCCAGGCTTGGGCGCGAGGATCATGCTCATGCGGTTGCCCTCCATCGCGGCGACCTGGTTGACGGTGGCGAGATCCATGACCTCCTTGACCACGCGATTGAGCACGTCGCGTCCGGTCTCGGGGTGGGTGATCTCGCGGCCGCGGAACTGTACGAGCAAGCGGACCTTGTGGCCCTCTTCGAGGAAGCGGCGCGCGTGCTTGACCTTGAAGTCGAAGTCGTGCTCGTGGGTCTTGGGCCGGAATTTTACTTCCTTGAGCTCCTGGACCTTGCGCGTACGCTTGGCGTCGCGCTCGCGCTTCGACGTCTCGTACTTGAACTTGCCGTAATCCATGATCTTGCAGACCGGTGGATTGGTCTTTGGATTGACCTCCACCAGCTGCAAGTTCTGCTCTTCCGCCCGCGCTATGGCGTCCTGCGTCAGCATGATCCCGAGCTGCGAGCCGTCGGCATCGATGACTCGTACATCGCGAACTCGGATGCGCCGGCCGACTCGATGAGTCTCTTTCCTGCGCGGTGGCGGCTTCGATCGTTTGCGTCCTATGGTCCCGGTCTCCTGAATGAACGAGGCGGCCCGCCGACCGCCCAGGGGCGGTGCTGGCGAGCCGGGTGCACGTTGGCCCGGTCCGGTGCGTTCGTCAAGCGCCCCGCGACGCTCCCGGAGCCGGTCGGCGTGTGACTGGAGGAGCAATCCCGAAGACCCCGGTCCATTCGGGATGGGGGCGCCCCCCCTCCTCCCCCGCCAGCCTCCCTGACCTCCCGGGCGCAGGCGGCTGACGGCTCGACCAGGCTGCTCAGCCCCTGACCCGCGCGAGCGAGTCGGCCGGATCCCCACCGAGCTCGGTCGTCCAGCGCCAGGCATCGATCTCACCGATCGCGGCCACGTGAACCGACAGCGCCTCGACCTCGATGCCGAGCTCGGCGAGGGCCTCGGCCACACCCGGAGCCTCGTAGACGCTGGCCGAGAACGCGACCTGTCCGGCCCCGGCGCTGCCCTGCAGCTTGGCTGCGAGATTGACGGCGTTCCCGAAGTAATCGATCTCGGTGTTGAACCGGACGGCGATGCAGGGGCCGCGGTTGAGCGACACTCGCACGCGGATCTCGAGGTCTTCGCGGTGGGCCGGGAACCGGGCCTGGATCGCGTGGGCAGCTCGGATCGCCGACGCGGCATCGACGAACGCGGCCATCACCGCGTCGCCGATGGTTTTGACGATCACGCCCTCGTAGGTCGCTACGGCCTCGAAGATCTCGGCGAAGTGCTGGCGAACTTGCACGAACGCCTCGGCGTCTCCACGGGTCGCGTAGAACCGCGTCGAGCCGACCATGTCGGTGAACAAGATTGTCTGCATTCCGACAGCGAGCTGGACCTCGGCGGCGAGGTAGTCCTCGCTGAAGAGGTCGCGGAACTCTCGCAGGCTCAGCAGATCTCCAGGGCGCAACGCCGCGTCGGACCACTGCGCACGCTCGAGCACGAAGGTCCGAGCCTCGTCGCCGTCGTTGTCGAGCTCGATGGTGGGCTCGCCGATGAGCGGTTCCTCGGACGCGCCCGCGGGTGTCCAGCGGAGCGTCTCGTTCGTGGCCCCGCTGCGGATCTCGAGCGTGTGAACCGACCCGCCCTTGCTGCGCAGGCGATAGAGCCCCTCGGCGAGCGAGAGCCGGAGCGTCCGACGCTCGCCCGGCGCGAGGCAGAGCTGGACGAGGATGTGATCGCGGTGGGCGGGCTCGGCTGCGCACCAGTGCTGCTGGTTGACCTTGCGGATCGTCGGGTTGACCCGGAACGTGACCTCGACGCTGGTCTCCGAGCGCGTGTCGAAGTCGACATCGCAGGCGTCACAGCGGCTCTCACCGGGGATCCGGCTCAGGCTCCCGATCTCTTCTCGGGTGCCTCGACAGTGCGGGCAGACGATGTCCCACGAGAGATCCAAGAGCCCCACCCGCGTCGCGTGCAAGCTCAGGCGCAGCAGCTCGCGCGGCTCGACGCCCCAGCTGCGCGCGAGCACCTTCGGCTGGATCCGCGCGAGCTCGAGCACGTCGGCGCTGCGCAGGTGATCGGCGAGGCGCTCGACGAGCTCGCGCGGGAGACCGGCGTCGACGAGCTGACGGGTCTTGTCGGCGAGCTGTGCCTCGCCGCCAGCGTCTAGCGCCGGCTGGATCACCCGGTAGAGCGGCGAGACTCGAGCGCTGCGCGTGGACGCGGCGAGCTCGTCGAGCACCCGTCGATACGCGGGCTCGATCGTCGGAAACCCGAGCTTGAGCATCAGCCGACCGAACCAGTTGCGCGGGATCCAGCCGAAGTAGACCCACAGCTCGAAGCCCGAGCTCGACACCTCGCCGATCTCGAAGATGCCCCGGACCCAGCGCCCGAACCCGCGGCTGTAGTCGCGCACCGCCACCGCATGGCTCGCGTGGACCCACTGCCAAGGGACCTCGATCCATACCTGCCGAACTCCGCCGTTGATCGCCCACCCGTGCAGCTGGCCCTCGCGCTCCTCGTAGTGCATCTCGGCCAGCCCCATCGCCCGGTTGAAGCGCGAGGTGTCGATCAGCAGCGGCCACATCGCGTCGAGCGGAGCCTCGACCTCGAAGCGCCACAGGAACTCGAGCGGTGGCTGACCAGTGGTCAACATCTGCGCGGGCCAGGGGTGGCGCTCGAGAAACGAGCTCAGCTCGCTGGGCGAGACGGGGCGGGCGGCCATCCCACCAACGATACGTCGCGGGCTCGCGCGTAGGAGCAGCTTCCCGCCTGCCCTTCAGCCCAGATGCATCGATGAAGCCCGTCGGCCCGGACACATTGGTGGGTGTCGTGTCTTCCACGTGACTGGTCGGGAGCTCGACCGCGGTCCAGCTCCCGACCTGCGTGGCGCCTGAACCCTCTCAGCCGGGGATCTGGGCCTCTTCGACCATCCGGGCCACGAAGGCCTCGAGCGGCTCGAGCGGGCCCGTCTGGCCGTCGCGGCTACGCGGAGCGACCCCGCGGGCCTCGACCTCCTTCTCGCCGAGCACCAGCATGTAGGGCACGCGCAGCAGCGTCGCCTCGCGGATCTTGAGCCCGAGCTTCTCGCTGCGCAGGTCCGTCTCGACGCGCAAGCCGGCCTCCTGGCAGACCCGCTGGACCTCGAGCGCCCACTCGTGATGCGCGTCGGTGATCGGCAAGATCGCGATCTGGACCGGCGCAACCCACATCGGGAAGCGCCCGGCCGTGTGCTCGAGGTACACGCCGATGAAGCGCTCGAGGCTGCCGAGCATCGCCCGGTGGATCATCACCGGCTTGGCCCGCGAGTCGTCGGGCGCGACGTACTCGAGATCGAAGCGCTGCGGGAGCTGGAAGTCGAGCTGGACCGTACCGAGCTGCCAGCGGCGACGCAGGGCATCGCGGACGCCGAAGTCGATCTTGGGTCCATAGAAGGCCCCGTCACCGGCGTTGATCTTGTAGGTTACGCCGAGCTTGCCGAGCGCGTCGGCCAAGGCAGCCTCGGCCCGGTCCCAGGTCTCGATCTCGCCGAGGAAGCTCTCGGGCCGGGTCGAGATCTCGACCTCGACGTCCTCGAACCCGAACACTTTGTAGGTCTCGAAGATCATCTTCACGACCAGCGTGACCTCCTGCTCGATCTGGTCGGCGCGGCAGAACACGTGCGCGTCGTCCTGGCAGAAGGTCCGCACGCGCGTGAGCCCGTGCGTGACGCCGGCCCGCTCATAGCGGTGCAGGCGGCCGAAGTCGGCCATCCGGATCGGCAGCTCGCGGTAGCTGTGCCGCGTCTGACGGAAGAGCACGCAGTGGCCGGGGCAGTTCATCGGCTTGACCCCGAACTCGCGCTCGTCGATCTCGCTGCTGAACATGTTGTCCTTGTAGTGATCGTAGTGGCCGCTGATCTTGAACAGCTCCATGTCGAAGATCTGCGGCGTGATCACCTCGCCGTAGCCATAGCGGCGGTAGAGCTTGCGAACGTAGGCCTGCAGCTGGTTGTAGATGACCGCCCCACGAGCCGTGAAGAAGGGGCTGGCCGGCGCGATCGGGTCGAAGTGAAAGAGCCCGAGCTCGACGCCGAGCTTGCGGTGGTCTCGCTTCTTGGCCTCCTCGAGCGCCGCGAGGTGCTGCTTGAGCTGCTTGGGATCGGGGAACGCCGTGCCGTAGAGGCGCTGCAGCTGCGGGCCCTTCTCGTTGCCCCGCCAGTAGGCCCCGGCCACCCGCAGCAGCTTGAACGCGCGGATCTTGGCCGTGTCCTCGACGTGCGGCCCGCGGCACAGATCCGTGAAGCTGCCGCTGCGGTAGAGCGTGAGCGTGGCGTCGCTCGGGATCGAGTGAATGGTCTCGACCTTGAAGCTCTCGCCGGCCTGCTCGAACAATTTCAGCGCCTCGTCGCGGCTGATCTCCTCGCGCACGAAGGGGTGCTTGCCCTGGACGATCTCGGCCATCTTGGCCTCGATCGCCGGGAAGTCGTCGGGCGAGAGCCGGTGCGACATCTCGATGTCGTAGTAAAAGCCGTCCTCGGTGTGCGGTCCGAAGGCGAGCTTGGCTTCGGGCCACAGCTGCTTGATCGCGTCGGCCATCACGTGGGCCGCGCTGTGCCGCATCGTCTCCAGCGGAGACAGATTCGGCACCGAAGGGTCGATCATGTGCGTGATTTCCTGGTCGTGTTCGGAGGCCATCGTGGATCCTTCGGGCGAGCCGGCGCGGCAGTACCAACCAAACGCCGACGGGTCGAGCCCCGGCGGGGCCGACCCGTGCATTGCGGAATTCGACCACGCCGAGGCGGCTACTGCGTAGTCGTGGTGGTAGTGACGCGCGCACCCAAGCCGGCCCAAAGCCCAAGGCCCCTCTGGAGGCTGGGCACGAGGCGGCTGAGGTGGCGAGCGGCCATGACCTTGGAAGGTTGGCAGCGCTTTTTCGGGGTGTCAACGCGAGGACCTCCGGAGTTGCCGCACCAACCTGCAAGCGACCGCTCAGCCCCACGTTGCCGTGCCATGAGCCATCGCTCCATCCCAATCACCATGCTCTTGCTGGCCGCGTCGACGACCCTGGTCGCTTGCGAGGAGGTCTATATCAGGCACGAGGTCACGCGCTCCGCCGAG
>CBFGLP010000857.1:0-3286 GCA_965649595.1 uncultured Myxococcales bacterium
TTCGAGATCTCCGAGTGGGAGCGCGAAGGAGCGGGCTTCAAGAAGGGGCTCGCCGAAGGGCTCGAGCAAGGGCGCTCGCAGGGGCTCGAGCAAGGGCGCTCGCAGGGGCTCGAGCAAGGACTCGAGCAAGGACTCGAGCAAGGACTCGAACAGGGGCGCTCGCAGGGCCTCGTCCAAGGTCGTGCAGAGGGTCTCCTCGAAGGTCGCCGGACCGCCCTGTTCGACATCCTCGAGGTTCGTGGCTTCGCGCTCGATCCCGGAACGCGTGAGCGGATCGAGGCGTGCGTGGATGCCGATCTCCTCGATCGGTGGCGAACGCTCGCCAAGCACGTGGAGTCGCCGACACGGTTGTTCGAGCTCGGGTGAGCGCTCCTCGACCTCGTAATCGGGGCTTCAGCCGTCGCGCTCGCAGATGGCGTCGACGAGCACGAGGCGATTGTCATTGCGCACGGTCGCCAGCGCATCCGCGAGCACGCCCGCTAGCTCAGCCGGCCGCTCGACCCGGACGCCGACACCCCCAGCCGCCTCCGCCACCTTGGCGAAGTCGACCTCGGCCGAGAAATCACAGAGCGCGAATCGATCGCTCTGTACCGCTCGCCCGCTCGGATGGCTCCCGCGGGTGCTCTTCTTGATCGTGCTCCAGGCTCGATCGTCGAACACCACGATCAACATCGGCAGATTCTCCGCGACCGCGACATAATGAGCGCTCAGTGGTGCATTGAAATAGTACGCACCGTCGCCCACGGTAGCGACGATCGTCCGCTCCGGAGCCGCGAGCTTGCCCCCGAGCGCGGCACCGAGCGACCAGCCGAGGCCACTGGCGACCGAGTTCTCGAACCACGAGTCCGAGCAGCGACGCGGGACCTGCCAGGGGTCGAGGTCGTACTCGTTGAAGATCACGCACTCGTCGTCGATTGCCTCGCCGATCGCCCGGGACAGGAAGGTCTTCGTGATTCGCTCGCCGGCGCCTTCGGACGAGGCGCGGGCCCGCGCCTCGCCGAACAGCCGCTCGTGCAGGGCCGCGAGCTCGGGTCGGATCTCGAGCGGTCCCGAGAAGCAATCCGCGAGCGCGCGCAGGGTCGCGGTCGGATCGCCGACCAAGCTCAGATCGCTCGGGAAGCCGCGCATCGGCAGATCGCCGAACAGCGGATCGACGCCGATCGAGATCACCCTCGGCGCCCGCTCGAGCTTGGCGAACGCAGGGATCCACGGCACCGGGCACTCGAGCGCGATCACGAGGTCGGCCTCGGCGATCCGAGCGAGCGGCTCGAAGCCGAGGTGGTGCGGGTGCTCGGTCGGGAAGTTGAAGAAGTTCCGCTTGCCGTGCTCGATCACTCCGAGCCCAGCCGCGAGCGAGAGTTTTACGAGCGCCTCGGGAGCACCGACGTAGTGGCCGACGTCGGCGGTGATCACCACGGGATGCTTTGCGTCGCGGATCCATCGGGCAGCCGTGCCGAGCGAGCCCGGATCTGGAACCGATGCCCGCGTGGGCGTCTGGCGAGGCCGCGCCGTGATCCTCCGAGCGGGCTGCTGCTCGCAGAGCGGCTCCTTGGGCAGCGTCAGGTACACGGGCCCCTCCGGGCTCGAGGCCGCGATCGCCAGCGCCCGCTCGACCACGACGTCGAGCGCATGACCGCTGCGCAGCTCGTAGTCCCACTTTGTGAACTCTCGAAAATACCCGCCCTGATCGTAGGAGTCCTGACCCCACTGCACGAAGTTGGTCCGCACGCCCGGGACCCCCAGCTCGTACCAAGGCGTGTGTCCGGCCATGACCAGCAAGGGCACGCGCGCACGCCTGGCGTTGATCATGCCCATGCCCATCACGGCGGTCCCGACCCCGACGTGGCCCATCGCGGCCTGCGGGCGGTGGGAGAGCAGCGCGTGGCCGTGGGCGAGCGAGATCACGGTGTTCTCGTGCGGGCACGCGACCACGCGCAGGGAAAAGTCAGCGTTGTCGCCGAGCTTGGCGAGCGCCTCGATGATCGGCGTGAAGTCGGTGCCCGAATTCGAGGCGAGCAGCTCGACGCCGTGCAGGTCGAGCAGGCGCAGGAGCTGCTCTGCCGTCGGGCCCGCCGGCAACTCGACCTCGTCGTGCTCGGGCGGCGCGACGCGATCGTCACCCTTCGCTCGAGCGCTACGAAGGTGCGCCCGCAGGGCGGCCGTGAACTCTTCCGGGCAATCGAGGTTGGAAAAATGCGCGGCCCGGGGCAGCTCGATTCGCCGCGCACACGCGACGGCGGCCTCGATCATGGTGAGCAGCGGATCGCTCGGCGTGACCTGATCGCGCGCGCCACCGATCAGCAGCATCGGCACGTCGATGCTCGGCAGCATCGGCCGGAGATCCGCGCGCAGCATCTCCCGCCAGCACGCCTCGTACATGGCCGGGTCCTTGCTGCTCTCGACGGCGATCGCGGCCTCGACGATCGCTCGATCAGTCGTGGGCGCGAACAAGCCTGGCAAGCTCATGCGCGAGAAGCCCGGGAGGCCGAGCGTCGCGAGCTGCTCGCTGACCCACGCCCACCGGCCCGGGCCCTCCGGTTGGTACGCCCACGAGTTGGCAAGCGTCAGCGAGCGAACCAGCGAGCGATGCCGCCGAACCAGCTCGAGCGCGACCACGCCACCCATCGAGAGGCCAACTACGTGCGCACGGGCGTAGCCCCGTCGCTCGATCGCCGCCGCGACGTCGTCGGCGAACCCGGCCATCGAGACCTCGGCGGCCGGGCGCACGAGATCGAGGGCGAGCACCTCGTAGTCACCCGCGAGCGCTTCGACCTGCGGCCGCCAGAACGAGCGGTCGCCACCGACGGCAGGCAGGAACACGACGAGCTCGCGCTCGCTCATGACTTCGTCCCCACCCGAGCGATGATCGCCAAGGGTCCGCCTCCGAGCGGCCCGTGATGCTCGGCTCGCGTCGACACGTACACCCGCGTGTCCCCGAGCGTCGCCGCGAGCACCGAGGCGAGCACGCAGCGCGAGTAGCGGGTGTCGCTGATGTCGTCGTCGCTCAGCATGGTGTGCCGACGCCCACGGACGGCCCCGCGCGGATCGGCCTCGGACTTGGCGAACACGCCGACCAGCGGGTTGCTCTCGGGCTTGGTCGGATCGACGGGGATCGTCACGCCGAGGCTCGCCGCCGCGGCTCGGATCGCGTCGACGTCGAGGATGTCGCGCAGGACCGAGTGGGTGATAGCGAGGTCGCCCGACCAAGTCGGGCTGTTGGCGAACACCACGATCTCCGTCCGCTCGAGCCCCGGCTTGGCCGAGCACGACGCGACGCCCGAATAGA
>CBFGLP010000858.1:0-3444 GCA_965649595.1 uncultured Myxococcales bacterium
CCGAGATCCCGAGCTCGACCGTGGTCCCAGCCGGGACCCGCGTTAGCTGATGGAAGTAGGCGGAGTCGGTGCCGGTGACCGAGTGACCGTCGACGCTCTCGATCTCGTCGCCGACCTCGAGCCCGCTGCCCTCGGCTGGGCCGCCCGGACGGATCAGCCCGACGACGTGCTCGACGTCCTCGGGCTTCGTCTCTGGCGGGTTCTGCTTCAGCTCGAACCCGAGATCGCCAGCCTTCTCCTCGGGCTTGGTCCGTCGCTCGACCAGCGCGATGTCACCGATGTCCTGCACCTCTGGCTCGCTCGGGAGGGTCCGCAAGATGTAGGTCCAGCCGTAGTCGCTGGTCGAGTTGAAGCCGCGCGGCATGATCATGACGTTGACGCGGCCGGTCGCCGCGTGCTCGACCTCGAACCGGCCCTCGGCGTCACTGACGTCTTTTTGGTCGCCTTTCTCGTCCATCCCGAACGAGAAGGTTCCGCCCGTGCTGCTAATCGACACCTTCATACCAGCGACCGGCGCTCGGGTGTCGATGTCGACCAGCCGCCCACGCACGGTCACGCGCGGCTGCAAGGTCAGCTCGAGATCCTCGCGCTTGCCCCCCTCCGCGAGCTCGACCTCGAGCTCGGCGTTGCCGCTGGCCGAGTCGACGCTGACCTCGTACTTGCCAGCCGGCAGCTCGCGCAGGGTCCAGCGCCCCTCGGTCCGAAAGAAGCTGTCGCTGAACCATAGGCCCTGCTCGCGATCTCGTGCCTTCACGTTGAAGCGCTCCGGAGGATCGCCACCCGCGACCTTCACGACGCCCCCGAGCACGCCGGTCGCGGCGATCGTCAGCTCGATGCTGCTGCCGAGCGCGACGTCTTCGGCGATCGCCTCGCCGCCGCCCTTGCGGTAGGCCCGGACCACGTACTTGCCCTCGCTCAGGCCGTCGAGCACGAAGCTGCCGTCGGCCTCGGTCAGGTTCGGCTTGTTGCCCGAGTCCCAGCGGACCGCGTTGCGGTTGTTGCTCGCGTTGGCGGTCGCGCTGTCGGACATCCGCTCGGCGCTGACGAACGCGTCGTCGACCGGGCCGCCGCCTTCGTCGAGCACCTTGCCGCGGATCACCCCGTCGCGCCGCTCGACCACCAGCTCGACCTCGACGCTCCGATCGGCGACCACCTCGACCCGCTCGCCCTGGATGTCGTCGTCGGTGGTGCCGGGCTTGCGCAGGCTGCTGCCCCAGCGATCGCTGCGGGCCGCGACGAGGTTCTCACCGAGCTGGACGTTCTCGATCATGAAGTTGCCCTGGTCGTCGGTCACCCCCGACGCGTCGCGCCACTTCCCGACCGGCTTGACGCTCACGGTGACCCCGACCTGTGCGACGCCGGCCTCGTCGATCACCCGGCCCTTCACGCTGCCGCTCGCGGGCAACTCGACGCGGACATCATTTAGATCGCTGCCCGATGGCAGCTCGACCACGATCGGCGTCTCGGGCATCGGCCGCTCGCCCCAGACGCGCAGCTCGTAACGACCAGGCAGCAGGCCGGTCAGCTCGAAGCTGCCATCGTCGGCGCTCTCGCCCCCCCACGCGCCGGTCGTCTGCTTTCGGGCATTGTCGGCGTCGACCACCATCTGCGCCGAGACGTTGATGTCGGGCACCGGCTTGCCAGCGCCGTCGACCACCTCGCCCCGGATCGCCTGCCCCTCACGCACCTCCCAGACGAGGCCGACGAGGCTCTCGTTGCCGAGCTCGATCTCGGGGTAGGACTCCTCGGCGACCATGCCGACACAAAACACGCTGACCTCGTACTTGCCGGGCAGCAGCGCGCGAATGATCACTGTACCGTCGGGCTCGGTCTGGCCCTGGGCCCGCTCATCGGTGCCTGTCCGCGAGAGTGTGATGAA
Organism: uncultured Myxococcales bacterium; assembly: GCA_965649595.1. Taxonomy (GTDB): domain Bacteria; phylum Myxococcota_A; class Polyangia; order Nannocystales; family Nannocystaceae; genus Plesiocystis. Next base: position 1,880 of record CBFGLP010000858.1, read on the forward strand.
GCCTTCCTCGCAGCCCTGATCGGTGCCGGCTTTGACGATGCGCCCCTCCACATGAGCGACTGGGTGCACGCGGATCTCGACCGGCTCCGAGGTCTGGCCGAGGCCGAGGTGGACCTGCGTCGCGGCCTCACCAAAGAAGTCGTCGCCCGTGGCGGTCGGCTTGTAGATGCCTGGGTGAAGACCTCCGATTCGAAACTGACCATCGGCGTCGCTGCGGACCGATCCGGGATCGTTGCTGTACCAGGCGTCCCCGCGCCCGCTGACGGTCAGGTCCGGGACCGGCTCGCCCGTCTGCGCGTGCACGACTCGACCGACCAGCACCGACTCGGGCGTCAGGAACAGCTCGGCGCTCGAGCTCGGCGCGAACGCGAACAGGGAGGACTGTGTGTAGCCCTCGGCGGACGCTCGCAGCATGATCTCGCCAGGCCGCGTCCACAGCTCGAAGCGGCCTTCGGCATCGGTTCGAGCGACCGCGCTCGCGCTCGAGGGGCCCCAACCGCCATCCGCGGTCACCATCGCATCCTCGATCTCCCCGCCCGAGATGTCCTTGACGACCCCGACGAGCTTGGCCCCGCCGGGCTCGAGCTCGAAGTCGACGCCCTCGCGGACCTCACCCGCGCGAAGGTCGAGCTGTGGTCGCCACGTGACGCGCTTGCCCTGACGCCGCCACTGCTCGGGGATATGCTCGGCCGCGCTCGCGGTCGCGCTGGTCCCGACCGGCCATAGCCCCTCGAGCCGATAGTGACCGTCGTGCTCGGTCTTCGTGCAGCGTGGCTTGCCGTCACCGAGCCCACGCAGCTCCGAGACATCCGCCCAGGCACACACCTGAGCGCCCGCGATCGGCCCGCCGCCACGCGTGCGCACGGTGCCGGTGATCGTCGCCTTGGGCTCGCTCTCGAGCTCGGGTCGGAGGCTCGAGGCTCGCTTCGTGTCGTGCAGCGACGCTGTGCTGTCCTTCGCTTCGATGGTGTCGTCCGGTTCGCCAACCTCGGCCCCGGACGCTCTGTCGCGCCCGAGCAACCACCACCCAATGACGAGGGCCAGCAGCACGCCTGCCGCTGGCCCCCAGATCTTGCCCTTTCCTCCACTGCGCGCCTGTTTCGTCATGGTTGTTCTCTAGGACTCGGCTGGAGCTGAGACGAACGAGCCCGGCGAACGGCTTTGCGGCCGCTCGATCATCATCGTCACCGAGACAACACGATTTGCATGAGCTCGTCCACCGGCCCAGTGGCCTATCACCCCTCGAATACCAACTCCGCGGCAATCGCGAAGTGATCCGAGGTGTGCATCTGCGAGTCACCGTAGACCCACGTATCGACCACCCACCACGGCACGGTCCAGCTCCCGCCCGCCACGAGCACGTGATCGATCCTCTGCGCGGGATCATAGGGCTCGGCCGGACGCTGGTTGGTGTCCACCGACCACTCCGTCGCGCTCTCGAACGCGTCGGTCAGCGCGAGCCCACCTCCATCGACCCCATTGACCAAGATCCCATAGGCTGTCGAGTCGGGCTTCGAGTTGAAGTCGCCGACCACTACGATCGCCAGCTCCCCTGCCTGCGCCTC
>CBFGLP010000859.1:0-7021 GCA_965649595.1 uncultured Myxococcales bacterium
ATCGTGTGGGAGAAGCCGAACCCGCCGCCGAACCTGTCGTGCCGCTATTTCACGCATAGCACGGAGCTGGTGCTCTGGGCCGCCCGCGGCCGCAAGAGCCGGCACCACTTCGACTATTCCGCGATGAAGCAGCGCAACAACAACAAGCAGATGAAGAACGTCTGGCGCTTCTCGGCCCCAGGTAAGGGCGAGAAGCAGCAAGGCAAGCACCCAACCCAAAAGCCGCTCGCGCTGCTCGATCAATTGCTGCGCGCGAGCTGCCCGGCTGGCGGGCGCGTGCTGGATCCTTTCAATGGCAGCGGCACCACGGGGGTCGCCGCGGTGCGGCTCGGGTGCTCGTATGTCGGGATCGAGCGGGAGACCGAGTATCTCGAGCTGACGAAGAAGCGGCTGGTCGCCGAGGTGCCGGAGTGGGCCAACGAGCAGCTCATCGCGCCGGCGGTCGTGCCGATCGCCGCGGTTGGATAGAGCTCGGGCGAACGATGCCATGACAATTGACGACCGTCAGCCGTCCCCATATTCGGCGATGGTTCAGTGAAAAAATGCTCGCCACCAGGATATATGGGTTTGGCATACAATCCTGGATGGTGCGCTGTTTACCTGCGACGATCCCAGTTCGGGACAGCGAGGGCGAAGCTTATCGCATATCCGAAACTGCCGAGAATAGCGTTCCGATAGGGCGCGCAAACGACGGCGCACATATCAGTCAGATCCGCCACGCCGCTTACATCCAGCGATGAAAGCAGGACCAGGGCCGCTCGACCGGCCTTGGTTTCGACCCATCCTCGCGCGTGTGATCCAAACCTTGAAGGTTGGATCAATTCCACAGCAATCGGAGGAAAATGGTCATGCTGGCTATCCGCGCTTTCAACAAGTATCGGGCTACCCTTTTGGGTGCCCTGACTATCCTCATCGCGTCCTGCGATGATTCTGCCGCGCTCGACCCTGGCGACGCGTCCGACTATCGGGCCGAGGAGCCGAGCGTCGAGCTGGTGTCGCCCGTCGAGCTGGCGTCGCCCGTCGAGCTCGACACCACCCTCGAATCCGAGCTCGATCCGGCCGCGAGCTTCGGAACTGAGACCACGCCCCGCGTCAAGCTGGAGATCGGGGTCTGTCTGGAGGACATCGAGGTCGATGACGATGACGACGATGGCGTCCAGAAGGCCATCCTGGACGCCGAGGCGTACTGCCTCGCCAAGTGCAAGGGGACCAAGCCCTACTGGGTGGCGTCCGAGGATCTGTTCGAGATCGGGGACGACGACGCCGAGGACGACTGCGAAGAAGAGGCCGAGATTTTCTGTGAAGACAATTTCGGTCGCAGGCTCAAGGACTCGTGCTTCGGGCTGCCCAAGGACGACCTCTAATCGCTAGGTCGAGGTTCGCCGACGCGATATAGTGGTTCTATTGGCAGGAATCACGGCATCGGCCAAATCTGACTCACTCTTATGGGCCGAGCCACGGACATCGCGGCGACCGGGCCCGGGTGCTCGTATGTCGGGATCGAGGACAAGCAAAGGTCTCGACCAAGTTTATCCGAGCTCCGGGCCCGAGCCGCGACTGGCGTGCCAAAACGCCAGGACTTCGACCCGCTGACCTGCGTCCATGATTCGGAAGTATACGTAGTATCGGATTCGGCGAAGGTAAGCTCGCCGAATGGCTGGCTCTCTCTCCAACGGGCTTCCGATGAGCTCCGGCCGGACCTCCAGCAAAGAGATCAAGGCATCGACGTCGTCATCCAGCGCGTTAGGTGCCTTGTCTCGATTCTCCAGCCACCAATCTCGTGCGGACGCCAACTGCCGGGCAGCGAGAGTCGTCAGCTGAACGGTCGCCATGCTCAGCTCTTGCGCCGCAGCTCTCGCAGGAACGAACGAGCGTCGAGCAACTCCCCCCGCTCGGCCGCGGCCACCCCCTGACGAACGACCTCGAGTTCCTCGTCGGTCGCCGGAACGGGGGTGTCTGGCCTGCCGAGCCACACCGCCACGAAGGTCCCCTCTTCGAGTTCGAGTTCCTCATGGTCGTCGAGCACGATGGCGCCGTGGACGACCTTGCCGGTGCGAAGGCCCATGGCCCCACCATATCACGCCAACGCCCCTGCCTCACTCCTCCAGCTTGCCCGAGTCGAGCTCCGAGAGCGCCGCCTCGACCTTGGCCGCCTCTCGCTTCCTACGCGGCCCCAACCGCCCTTTCGCACCTTCTAGCAGCGCCCGCGCCTCCGCCCGCCCCTGGCCCGCGAGCGCTAGCCCGAGCCCCGCGTCGATCCACGCCCGCTCGGCGTTGTCCTCGTCCAACTCCGCCGCGAAGATCGGCTGAGCCACCGCGAACGCCTGCTCGGCCTGCGCCAGCTCGCCCGCGAGCAAGAGCACCCACGCTCGATGAGCGGCGATCCGCGCCCAGCCGAGGCCACGCTCGGGGAACAAGCCATTCGCGCGCTCGAGCGCCTCGTCGGCCCAGGCGATCGAGTTCGGCTCGACGGCATCGCAGACCAGCGCCCGCCGAACCAAGGTGTTGGGCAAGAGCAGCCCCGCGGCGTCGAGATCCCGGCGCAGGGCCGCGATCAAATCGTCGAAGCCGCGCCGCGCCTCGTCACAATGGCCCAGCTCGCTCTCGACGTGGGCGAGGTTCATTCGAATCATGTGAACATAGACATGATCGTGCCCGAACACGGGCACCAAGGCCTCGAGCGCGCGCTGGAACTCGGTATAGGCGGCCGAGAATTCACCCCGCGAGAACTCGGCGACCGCGACCGAATTGTGAATCAGGCCGATATCCGGGTGCCCGCTGGGCCAGTGCTCGCTCGCCAAGCTCAGGGCCTCGCGCAGGATCTCGACGCCTCGATCGATCTCGTCGAGCTCGATCAAGATGCCGCCGTAATTGGCGAGGTAGTTGATTCGCTTCGAGGCTGGCGCGTCACGACTTTCGCTCAATGCCTGGGCGAACCAAGCCCGCGCCTCGCTCGGCTTGGCGGCGTAGTTCGCAACTAGCCCGCGGTAAGTGGCCAGCTCGGCGCGAAGTCGGGCGCTGGGTTCGGCCTCGACCGCGAACCCGGCCAGCTCGAGCCAACGCTCCGGCTGGCCGCCGCCTCGCAGGGCCTCGGCCTCGGCCAGATTCCACAGCGCCTCGGCCTCCACCGCCGGGACCGCAGCCTTGCGAGCCAAGAGGCCCGCGGCGAACAGCTCGTCCTTGCCGGCCTGGTCCTTGCCCGCGTCGAGCCACAGCAAGCCACGCAGCAAGCGGGCCTCGGCAACCACACCCACAGCTTGGGTGGTCTCGGCAGCTCCCAAGACCGCCTCGACCTCGGCGAGCCCCGCGTCGGTGCGCGCGACCAACCACAAAAAGCGCGCCCGATCGACGCGCGCCTCGAGCTGGGCGACGCGCTCGAGCTGAGCTGGATCGCTGGCCTGCTCGCTGTGGGGGAGCTCGAAGTCCTGGCAAGCCTGGGCCTCGGGCAGGAGATCGAGCAGCTCGTGCGCTCGCTCGACCGTGCCCGCGTCGGCCTCGCTCAACACGCTGACCAGCTCGGCGAAGCTCGCACGGTTGCGATCGAGGCAGACCAAGCGCAGGCGACTGTTCGCGTCGGTGCTCGTGCACGCCTGAGCTCGCGCGTCGGTCCACGCCTGCCCCCACGCGTCGAGCCGAGCGATGGTCGTGTCCGCAGCTGCGCTCGCGTAGGGCAACCCGGTCGCCGCGAAGGCCTCGCGGACACCTTTGCGGTGATCAGCCGACCACAGCGCGCCCAGCTCGACGGCGGCCTCCGCTGGATCACACTGCTGCACGACCGCGACCGTCGTCACCTCGACCTCGCCCTGCATGGCCGGGATCGCGGCAGCGAAGCCGAGCGCGGCCAGGCCCGCGCCCGCGCTGATCAGGCCAACGCGTCGGCGTCGGCCCTGCAACCAGCGCAAGCGTGCGAGCAAGACCTCGAACGAGGGCCAGCGCTGCGCCGCGGGGATCGCCAGCCCTCGCTCGAGGATCGCCCACAGCGAACGCGGGCCCTTGCGACGCTCGGCGTGCGGGCCCGCGTCGATCGCCTGACGCAGCTGCGACCACGAGCGCCCACGAAAGGGCCGCTCGCCAGCCAGCGCCTCCCACATCGCCACGCAGAACGCGAACTGATCGGCCTTGGCGTCGCCGAGCTTGCCGTCGAATTGCTCGGGGGCCATGTACGCGGGCGTGCCCATCACCAGCGGCAGGCGAGCGCTGGCGTGGGTCGCCTCGGCGCGGAGGATTGTCCGCGATCCGCTGCCCAGCTCATCGGGGGGCGTGTCGGCGAAGGTGTCGGACAGCTCGAGCTCGAGCTGGGCCTCGAGCACGTGGCGGGTCACCGCGAAGTCGGTCACCAGCACCCGGCCGTCATCGCCGATCAACACGTTGTCGGGCTTGAAGTCGCCGTGGACCAGCCCGGCCTGGTGCGCCGCCGCGAGCCCGGCCCCGGCGGCCACGTACACCTCGACGATCTCCCGCCAGCTCCGCTCGCGCTGCTGCTGCCAGCTTCGCAGCGTTCGACCGCGCACGAACTCCATCGCGATGAAGAGCTCGCCCTCGTGCTCGCCGACGTCGTAGACGCGGACCACGTTGGGGTGGGTCAGCCGGGCCATCAGGGCGGCCTCGGCAAACAGCTGACGACGCGCTCGAACCGGTCGGCTCAGCGCGCCCTCGTGCAGCAGCTTGATCGCGACCTCGCGGCCGAGCTTGGTGTCCTGCGCCCGCCAGACCGTCCCCATGCCGCCGCTGCCGACCGGCTCGCGCAGCCGGTAGCGGCCAAGCTCGCGCGCGCCCTCGGGCTGGGCGAAGAGCCGCGCGTGCAGGCGAGCTCGAGCCTCGGCGCGGCCGCTGTCGTCTCGCGCCGGAGCGTCGGCGTCGCTGCGCTGGGCCTTGCCGGTCAGCCGCTCGCTCATGGCGCGGCGATCTTACTCGGGCTCGCGGGCGGATCGAGCTTGGCGAGCACCGCTTCGAGCCGCGCCTCTCGCTGCGGCTTGCGCTCGGCCAGGCCCGCGATCGCTTGCTCGAGCAAGGGCCGCGCCTGCTCGGCGCGACCGCGCCCGGCCAGCGCAGCTCCGAGACCACCGAGCATGTCGACGCGCTTGATGTGGGTCTCGGGCAGCTCGGCCTCGAAGATCGGGCGCGCCTCGCTGAACGCGGCCTCGGCCTCGGCGTAACGCTCGAGGTCCAGCAACACCCACCCATGCATCGCCAGCATGCTCGCGAGATCCGTCGAGTCGGCAGGGAACACCTCCCTCGCTCGCGCGACGCTCTCTTGGCTCAGCGCCGCCGACTCGGCGTCGACCTGCTCGCACAGGTGCGCGCGATGGGCGAGCACGAAGGGCAGCAGCGACGCCTGGGCCGGGTTATCGCGCAGCTTCGGCAGCATGTTGTCGAAGGTCCGTCGCGCGTCGTCGCAGCGGCCGAGCTCGGCCTCGACCCGCGCGAGCTGATAGCGGGCGGTCAGCGTGAACGAGTGCTCGGGGCCATAGCCGAGCGCGAGCATCTCATTGGCCTTTTGGTACTCGACGTAGGCGGACTGCAGGTCTCCGCGCGCCCGCTGGACCGCCGCGAGCGAGGTGTGGATCAAGCCGGCGTCCGGATAGCCGACCGGCCAGTGCTCTTCGCTCAACGCGACCGCCTCGGTCAGCGTCTGATATGCGAGCTCGAGCTCGTCGAGCCCATACAACGCCGCGCCGAGGTTGTGCAGCGCCGCGATCGTTCGGTCGGGCTTGCCCTCGTAGCGGTGCTGCTCGACCGCGAGCAACAAGAGATCGCGCGCCTGCTTGGGCTTGCCCGCCGACATCGCCGCCAAGCCGCGCAACGTCGCGAGCTCGGCGCGCAGCTCTGGGCGGTCGGCGAGCTCGACGGGCAGCTCGGCGATGTCGAGCCAGCGCTCCGCCCCCGCGCCGTTGACCCGGTTTGTGGCCTCGGCCATGCCGAGCCACGCCTGCGCCTCGATCTCGGGCTGCTCGCTTCGCCGAGCCGCGAGCGCGCCGACGATGAACTCGTCGAGCGCCGCGTCTTGCTCGTTGGCGTCGAGCAGAAAGTAAGCGCGTGAGACGTGCGCCCGACCGAGCAGCTGATCGAAGCCCTTCGGCCCGTCCGGGCCGACGAGGCCGTGCTGCTCGGCCTCGACCAGCACCTCGTCGACGATCGTGCGGCCCTCGCCGGTGCGCGAGAGGATCTGCAACATCTCGGCCCGATGCAGGCGCGCGTCCAAGCGGGTGAGCGCGTCCAGGTGCGCGGGATCGAGGCCGGCCTCGCCACGCGGCAGCTCGAACTCGTCACAGGCATCGACCACGGGCAGGGAGTCGACTAGCCGGCCCGCCGCGGGCACGGTCGCGAGGTCAGCCTCGCTGAGCACGCTGACCAGCTCGTTGAAGCTCGCGATGTCGCGATCCAGGCAGATCAAGCGCACGCGGCTGGCCGCGTCGGTGCTCGTGCACGCCTCGACTCGCGCTGCCTTCCACGCCTGCGTCCACGCGTCGAGCCGCGCGAGGGTGGTCTCGGCCGCCGCCTTCGCGTAGGGCAGCTCGGTCGCGACGAAGGCCGCCTCGATCCCGCGGCGATGCTCGCTCGACCACAGCGTCGCGAGCTCGGCCTCGGCCACGTCGGGGGCACACTGCTGCACGACCGGCACCGTCGTCGCCTCGACCGCGCCCTGCATGGCCGGAATCGCGGCGACGAAGCCCAGCGCTGTCAGGCCCGTGCCACCAGCCAGCAACGCGAACCGACGCGGACGCGTCTGGATCGAGCGCAGCCGCGTCAGCAGGGCCGCGAGCGAAGGCCAGCGCTCGCTCGGCGCGACCGCCATCCCGCGCTCGATCGCGGCCCACAGCGCCCGCGGTCCGCTCCGTCGCGCGGCCGGTCGCGGGCCCTTGCCGATCGCCTCACGCAGCTGCCTCCACGAGCGACCAGGGAAGGGTCGCTCGCCCGCGAGCGCCTCCCACATCGCCACGCAGAACGCGAACTGATCGGTCTTGGCGTCGGCGACCCTGCCGTCGAACTGCTCGGGGGCCATGTACGCGGGCGTGCCCAT
>CBFGLP010000860.1:0-4102 GCA_965649595.1 uncultured Myxococcales bacterium
GGCTCGGGCTCGGGCTCGCGGCTGTGAGGCTGCGGGACCGAGAGCTCCTTTTGGTCGAGGATGATGAAGCCTTCCTCGTCGACCAACACGCCCGGTGGGGGGACGTAGGCACCGTCGGCGTCGTAGATACCCAGCCGAAGACCAAGGCTGTCGTTGTAGACGTCGACCGCCCGCTCGTAGCCAGCCTTGGCGCGGCCCCAGGTGATGCCCGCACCGATGCCGAAGCCGACCGTGAGGATGCCTCCGGTCAGCAAGATCGCGCCGGTGCCCGTGAGCCGGCTGAGGTCGAGGCCCTCGCGGGCCGAGGCTGCGATGCCACCGACCATCACGATCGCGCTGACGGCGATCAGGCCGGTGAGCACCCGGGCGGCTCGAAGCTGCTTCTCGGGCAGGGCGGCTGCGGAGTTGCGATCGGATCGCAGGATCAGGTCGAGCGATTGCCAGCTGCGGGGACGAGCACCGATCCGCTCGCCCTTGACGTAGCGGACCCCGCGAGCGTCCTTCTCCCGGTTGATCACGTTGGCCGCGTAGGCGTCCTCGCGTTGCTCGCGGTCCTCGAGCTGCTCGAGCGTTTGGACATCGGTCGGCGCGAGCTGAGGCGTCAGCGACACGCAACCGAGCGGGGTCGCGAGCAGCGAGAGCGTCAGCGACGACGCGATCGCGCCACGGGCAGCCCGGAGTAGGCTCGACCCCTCAGCCGCGGGCGGCTGACTCGGCCCCTCAGCCGCGGGCGGCTGACTCGGTGGCAAGCGCGGGTGGGATGTCGTCGACACGAGGCGCTCGAACTTAGCAGGGTGGGGGAGAACCCACCACGGCCTGCGGGCGCGGGGCAACGGGGCCCGGGAGGTCGGCTTACATCGAGCTGCCCATTCGTGTCAGGCTGGTATTCGACGGGGGGTGAAGAGCGTGTAGCGAAGCCGCGGCTCGTTGCCTGTCGGATCGTCGTGCTCACGCAAGAGGGGCTGCTCGTGCCGGCGTAGCGGTCGGCCACGGTCGGGCAGGTTGGGGGTCGGCTGGTGGGGGATCGGCTGCGAGGGCTCGAGCTCGATCTCGAGGGGCTCGGGGATCGGCTCGGGCCCTCGACCTGAGGCGGCCGACCCAGGCCGCACGTCCGGTGGACGCTTCCAGGGGGCGAAGGCCAACGCGACGCTGCACGCCCAGGCGGGACGGATCTCCGGGGCTCGCTCGACGATCGGGGCGGGGGAGGGCGATGCCTCGACGACGAACTCGGGCGTCGTCGGCTCGCTCACCGCAGGCGGGCTCGCAGGACGCTCGGACGCGTCGGTAGCCGATGACGACTCGGTTGCTCGGTCGGGCTCGACCGACTCCGCGGCTGCGGGGCTTTGGGGCTGTGCCGCTCCGAGCTTGCGCTCGAGTCGGGCGATCCGGTGCATGCACGGTGAGGCGCTCCCACGTGCGACCTCCAGCGCTCGTTCGAGATCACCGACGTGGTGCTCGAGGTGCTTGGCGAGGCGCTCGCAGACCTCGGGGTCGCCCGGATCCTCCTGCCACAGGATCTGCCAGTGCTCGGCCGCCCGGTGGCGATCGCCCGCGCGACGCTCGAGCTCGGCGAGCTGCATGCGAACCGCTCGCAGCAGCGACGAGCTGCCTGGCGGGGTCGACTCGAGGAGCCACTCGCTCAGCAACGAGCGCGCCCGCTCGAGGTCACCGACGCGCTCGAGCAGCGAGGCTGCGCGCAGGGCCAAGGGCAGATCGGTAGGCGCTTCGATCAACGCGTGCATGCGCACCGCGAGGGCCGGCAGCGTGACCAGATCCGCGGCGTTGTGGTCGACGACCGCTCGCAGGCGTCGCTCGGCGACCGCGTCACCGGGGGAGTCGAGCCAGCGCCAGAAGATCTCGGGGATGTCGCGCGAGGCGATGTCGTCTCGTCGGTGGACGTCGAGCTGGTCGCGCTCGAGCGTGGCGAGCCGACAGTCGTCACCGCGATCGCGCCACAGTCGACGGGCGTGGTGGAGGAGATCGAGGTGATCCGCCTGCAAGGGCCCCTCGTCGAGGCCGTGGCGTTTGGCGCGGGTACGCAAGAGCGGGAGATCGAAGCTCGACCCGTTGAAGCTGACCAGCGGCGCCGGGCCGAGCTGGTCGAGGCGTCCGAGCAGATCGTCGAGCATCGTCGCTTCGCCGCCGATCTGCTCGAGCACCCATTGCTCGGTCCACAGCGCGCGCTCGTCGAGGTAGGCGATCCCGAGCACGAAGGGCATGGTCCCGCCGCCGTGCAGGCCGGTTGTCTCGCTGTCGAGGAACACCGGTCGCGCGCCCGAGCGGGCACCCAGCCGCTCGAGCGCGGCGGCGAGCTGGGCCGGGTCGGGCAGTGGGAGGCGCTCGAGCGCTCCGCCGAGCAAGCGGGGTCGGGTGGGCTCGCTGGGATCGGGGACGAAGGCGCGCGCACGCCTGGCTGATGGCGTTCGCAAGGACCAGGCGGTCGAGGTGCGGACAAAGCCGGAGCCGCGGATCCGCGTGGACTGAGCGGCGTCCGTGCTCCGAGGGGTCGGTTCGACGGGGGGCGGCGACGAGCGGCCGGCTGCTCCCGCCTGGCTCTCGCGCATGCGCGCGAGCACGCGGGCGTGCGCGAGCCGATCGAGCAGCGTGGTCATGCCCTTTGCCCCGTCCCGGTCGATGGATCGAGCGCGATCTCGACGTCGGCTAGCCCCTCGCGGAGAGCTCGCAGGGTCGCGACCAGATCCGCTCGAGCGTGGCGACGCGCGCTGGCCTCGGGAGGCTCTTCGGGCGAGGGCTCGTTGGGCTTAGTCGGCCCGTCCGGGCCGAAGGGCCGCGGCTCGCCGAGGAGCGAGCCGACCAGCGCGACCTCGGTCCCGATGCAGGTCGGACAGCCGTCCTTGCAGCGGCAACCAGTCACCGCCGCGAGCACCCGATCCAGCAACCACGCGCCGAGCTGATGCGCCCGAGAAGCCAGCCCCGCGCCACCCGGGAGGTCGTCGTAGAGATAGATCGTTGGACGTCCGCTCGCGATCATGCTGCTCTCGGCGTTCGGTCGACCCCTCCCGACGGGGGCCCACGCGCTCACGCCTTCCGGCGTCGGCGGGCTCGAAGCCACCGCGTGGCCGAGATCGCCCGGCTCGCACATCAGGACCATCGCCGCGACGTGGTGGATCGCGTGGGCTGCCGCGAGCGCGGCGTTGCTGCGGCGGTGGGGATCGGCGAGCCGAGCCAGCAGATCGTCTGGGAAGCTCCAATACGCGGCGACCGTGTGCAGCTCGAGGTCGGGCAGGGCGATCGGGCCGAAGCCGATGTTCTCGTGGGTCCGAAAGCGCAGCTTCTTGAAGCCAGGCACCGCCCGGACCACGTGGGCATAGCCGGTGCCGCTGAGCACGTGACGCGGGTCGCGGGGCTGCTGGGTCGTCGCGGTGGACTCGAGGTTGTCGAGCATCCGCACCCGCAGGTTGCAGATCGCCTCGGTGTAGTACGACGCCTGGACCTCGCGGACAAACGCCTTGCGACCGTCCCAGTCGAGCCGGCGAACCTCGTAGGTCTTGCCTTCGAGCGGGTAGATCGCGCCGGGGTGCAGGTAGAGCGGCGCGTCCTCGAAGTCGACCTCGGCGAGGATCCGTCCGTGCTCGAGCTGACCCGGCTGCTCCTCGACGACCGAGAAGTTCTCTTCGATCGAGCCGCGCAGATCGACGGCGTCGGCGGGGAACGCCGAGCCGATCGCGTAGTAACGGCGACCCCCGTCGCGATCGTGCTCGCGCAGCAGAGCGCCGTGCTCGGTCAGGTAGTCGAGCGCCCCGGCGAGCTCGTCCACGGGGAGATCGCCCCACGTCGACCACCACGGCTCGGTCGCCGCGCTGTCGGAGCCTCGTGGCGCCGAGGCGATGCCGAAGGGCAGCTCATACGCCGCACAGCGCAGGTGAGGTACGAGCAGCTCGGGGTTGCAGGGGTCGATGCGGGCGTGCTCGGGTGGCTCGGCGAACAAGAACTCCGGATCCGCGGCCACGAACTGATCGAGCGGTCGCGACGAGAGCACCAGCACCGTGAGCGCGGGCTCCTGCCGCCGACCAGCTCGACCCGCGCGCTGCCAGGTCGCCGCGCGGGTGCCGGGATAGCCCGCGAGCACCACCGCATCGAG
>CBFGLP010000861.1:0-2161 GCA_965649595.1 uncultured Myxococcales bacterium
TGCCTCTTGGCCGATGTAGAGGTGCAGGAAGCCGCTGATCTTGCCGCGGGTGTATGCCCTGGCCGCGGTCTCCTCGAACCGGCGGATCCGCAGCATCTCGCGAAACGCGTGCAGGGTCTCGTCCTTGCCGGCCGCCTTCAGCGTGTCGGGCAGCGGAGCTGGCTCGTTGGGGATGTCCATGGTGATCGGCGGCGAAGCTAACACTGGCGCCGAGCGAGGGCCTAGGGATCCGGAGCATGGTGGCCCGGGCGTGTGGTGCCCTCGCGCACGCGCTGGCGTCTCGCTCGCTCGTTCGTCGCGGTGCGCAAGCCGATGCGCGGGCGCACTCGTCTTCCCACGAGGCCGAGCTGTCCTTCGGTGTTCGCGTGGCGGCGGCGTTGCTATATCTCGCGGCCATGAGCACGACCGAGCCGACCCCCGCCGCGATCGCCGACGCCATCTTGGCTGGCAACGAGGCCGCCCTCGACGAGGCAACCATGGTGCGCTGGTTGGCGAGCGACGGACCCTCTGTCTGGGATCTGATGGCCGCGGCCGACCGCCTGCGCCGAGCGTTCTTCGGCAACAAGGTTCACCTCTGCTCGATCGTCAACGCCAAGCAGGGCGGCTGCCCCGAGGACTGCGGGTTCTGTTCGCAATCCAAGCACTTCGAAACCCACATCACGCCGCAGAAATTCTTGACCGTCGACGAGATGGTCAACGCGAGCGCGAAGGCGCAGACCCAGCGGGCGACAGCGCTCGGGTTGGTCACCGCGACCCGCGGCATGGCCGAGGGCGACAAGGCGCTCGACCTGATGATCGACGGCGTGCGAGCGATCCGCGACGCTGGCTACACCGAGGCCCACGCAAGCCTCGGCATCCTCGACGAGGGCGGCCTGCGCAAGCTGGTCGCCGCCGGCCTGACCGAGCTCAACCACAACCTCGAGACCGGCCGCAGCTACTTCGAGAAGATCGTCACCACGCACACCTACGACGAGCGGATCGCGACCGTGAAGCTGGCCAAGTCGCTCGGCCTGCGGACCTGCTGCGGCGGCATCATGGGCATGGGCGAGGAGCCCAAGCACCGCGCCGAGCTGGCCATGACCCTGCGCGAGCTCGACGTCGACGAGGTCCCGCTCAACTTCCTGGTCTCGATCGACGGCACCGCGCTCGAGAGGGTCGAGGCGATGGAGCCGATGGAGATGCTGCGGATCATCGCGTGCTTTCGGCTCGCGCTGCCGCGCCAGAACATCTTCATCGCCGCCGGGCGCACGCACCTCGGGCAGGCGCTGCCGATGATGTTCTCGGCCGGCGCCTCGGGGATGATGGTCGGGGACTTCTTGACCACGCCCAACCGCGGGGTCGAGGACGACCTGCGGATGCTCGAGGAGCTCGGGCTCGAGACCCAGGTGTGCGGTGACACGCGGGCGGAGATGCAGCGGCCGACGGTGGTGAAGGCCGGCCGCGGGGACGGGCGCGTCGGGCTGCCCGTGGTGGCTTGAGACCCTGGGAATGCTACCTCGCACCGTACGGGTCATCGGGATCCTCGCGTTGACGGCGTCCTGTACGGGCGAGGTCCCCACGGGCCACGAGCCCGACTTCGAGGTCGAGACCGAGCGCATGCTCATCCGCGGGCACGGCCGCGAGGAGACGGAGCTGTGTGCAGGCACGACCGCGTGGATCGATGGTTATATCGATTCTCTCGACCCATATTTTCAGCTTCCGGAGGGGCAAATCGGAACATACAACTGGTATTCAGAGGAGGTCTGGAATCAGCGAGATATATGCGGTGACGCTCTCGCCTGTGTATTCACGCCCAATGGACGCCCGACAGCTTACTCGAGGACCATTCCCCACGAGCACGAGATCGCACATGTAGTTCAACGCACCGTCTTTGACCAGTCCGTACTGATTTTGAACGAGGGCTTTGCCGAATACGTGCGTGGAACGTCACCCCTCGGCAGTGGTTCGCCCGAGACGGCCACAATCGAGCACACACTCGCAGTCAGCTTTGATGGCGCAGCGCCATATCGATCCGATTACCATCGAGCTCGCCACTTCGTATCGTTCTTGGCCTATGAGTACGGTCTCGATGCCATCATGCAATTACACGCTACAACTCCCCAAGGCATCACCCGGGAGGAGTTCAGCCAAGCATCGCTCGATATCCTCGGCGCGACGCTCG
>CBFGLP010000862.1:0-3137 GCA_965649595.1 uncultured Myxococcales bacterium
AGGTCGCGCCGCGACCTCGCGCGCCGCTTCTCGTTCGACCGATCGCCTGAGCGCGAGCGTAGACTGCCGGACGTGACGGCGCGTGTGCTCGTGGCTTGGATCTTGGTCGGATCGCCGAGCCCCGACGAGGTGGTCGAGGAGCCCGTCGAAGGTCCGGCCGCGCCCACACGGCCGGCCGACCCGAAGCGTGGTGGGTTCGGGACCGTCGAGGCGGTCGAGACCAACAGCCAGGTCGAGGCGCAGCCGCTGCCGAGCAGCGAGCCCGAGCCCGAGCGACGTCGACAGGAGATCGGCGGTCGGCTCGAGGTCGGCTTCGGGCAGAGCGACGTCGAGAACGCCAAGCCCTTCGATCACCTCGGGGCACGGCTCGCGGGCGCGCTGCAGTGGTACCCCTACGTGACGCCGCGTCGACGCGCGTTCGGCATTGGGGTCGAGCTGGCCTACGCGTATCAGGGCTTCAATCGCAAGCGCCTGCCGGAGCCCGAAGGCGGCGAGCTGATCGAGGCGTCGAAGGTCCAGCAGCACTTCGTCAGCATCGGCCTGCCGCTGCTCTTGCGCCCGCACCCCGAGTGGTTCTCGATCCAGCCGACCGGATCGATCGGCGTGGCGCTGTTCTCGGGCAACGAGATCTACGCGAACGATCGCTTTTCGACGCTGCCCGGACGGACGAGCGCGCTCGGAGCCGCAGGCACGCTCGCGCTGTGCACTGCGTTCGACATCGTGTGCGTGATCGGTGGCTATCGCTGGGTCGACGGCGTGCCGGCCAGCGATCGCGCGGTGATCGAGGGCAACGCCGCCTACCGCTTCACGGCCAGCACCTGGTACGTCGGGCTCGGCTTCGACGTGCTGCGGATGTTCGAGCGCTTCAACACCGGCGCAGAACCGGTCTCGAGCGACGTCGAGACGACGAGCCCGAGCGAGCCGACATCGACACCGCAGCCGACGAGCGAAGGCACCGTCGTCAACCCGCTGCCTTAGCCCCCCACATAGGTCGTGCACTCAGCCACGCACGGCCCCCTGAAGGGGGGCTTGTTCTCCTAAAGGATGGGGCAGTCGTGCGTGGAGCTGCGAAGCGATGTCGCGAGTGCACATCGCCTGCGGGGGCCTAACGAAGCCGGAGCTAAGCCAGCCCCGCCTGGATCCTGGTGGTCACCTCGTCGGGCGTCCCCTGCCCATCGACCCGCTTGAGCAGGCCCTTGGACTCGTAGAAGGGCACGACCGGCGCGGTCTCGGCGTGGTACTTGTCGAGCCGCGCTCGACAGGCCTCGGGCGTGTCGTCCTTGCGATGGACCAGCCGGGCCGCGATCGTGTCGTTCGGCGGCGGCTTGAACAGCAGGTGGTAGATCTCGCCGGTCTCCGGATCCGTCCGTCGATGGATGGTCCGCTCCTCGATCAGCTCGTCGGGGACCTCGATCAGCACGACCGCGTCGAGCTCGACGCCCGCGTTGCGCATGGCCACGTCGAGCGCCTCGGCCTGCGGTCGCGTCCGCGGGAAGCCATCGAGCATGAAGCCCCGCTTGGCATCATCGGCGGCGAGGCGCTCGAGCACCATGCCGATGACCACCTGGTCGGGCACCAGCTGCCCGCGCTTCATGTACTCGTCGGCGCGCTTGCCCAGCTCGGTGCCGGCCTTGGCCGCCGCCCGGAACATGTCGCCGGTCGAGATGTGGGGGATGCCGAAGGTATCGACCAACCGGGCCGCCTGGGTGCCTTTGCCGGCCCCCGGGGGGCCTATCAGGATCAATCGCATTCGTCCGCTCGCTGTTGCTGGGTTTGACCGGATGCTCGTTCCGACGCGGAATTCAGCCCCAGGGGGCCAAGCCGACGTTGGGAGCGGAGGTTCGCACGCGCTCGGGGGCGCCGCAAGGCGGTGTGCTCGACCGAAGACGAGGTCTCGACCAAGTCGAGAGCGCAAACGAAGTTCGGGTTCGCGCAGCGACCTGGTGGTCTGGTGAGAGGCCGTGGCGGCTCCGAACCGCGACCAGCTCGCCGAATTCTCTGGAGTCCGATCCGCGGCTTGGCTTAAGCTGACAACATGCAGCGTCGTACCCTTGGTGTGCTCTCGATTTCGCTGTTGAGCTTGGCTGGCTGTCCCTCGTCCGACGATACCAGCGCGACCGGGCTGACTCTCGGCACCGAGGACGACATCGGTGATGGCGATGGCGACGGCGACACGGCGGAGTCCGAGTCGGGAACCAGCGAGAGCACGACCGACGACGCCACCGACGACCTCGACACCGCCGACGATCTCGACACCACCGACGAGACCACCGACGACACGACGACCGGCGACCCGCCCTGCATGAGCGACGCCGACTGCGAAGGCGACCCCGACGGGCCGGTCTGCAGCGCAGGCGAGTGCGTCCCCTGCACGCCCGAGAACGACGTCTGCGAGGTCGGCTTCTACTGCTCGGGCGACAACGAATGCGTGGTCGGCTGTGCGATCGACGACGACTGCCCCAACGACCTCGTGTGCGGAGCCGACAACACCTGCACAGGCTGCGTGATGGACGGCAACTGTGCGCTCGGCTCGATCTGCGTCGAGGGTGAGTGCGTGCCGGGCTGCAACGATCAGCAGCCTTGCCAGGACGGGTTCAGCTGCTGCAACGGCGACTGCATCGATCCGCTCAACGACTTCGAGTTCTGCGGCGGCTGCGATGCCGACCCCTGCCCCGACTTCCCCAACGCGGCCGACTTCTGCGAGCTGGGCACTTGCGCGATGGGCGAGTGCGACGAGGGCTGGAACGACTGCAACGGCATCCAGGACGACGGCTGCGAGACCCAGGCCCAGTGCCAGTGCCAGCCGGGCACCACGATCTCCTGCTACTCGGGCTTCCCGGCCAACACCGAGGGTGTCGGCCTCTGCCACGCGGGCGAGCGGACCTGCAACGCCCAGGGCACCGGCTACGGCCCATGCGTCGGCGAGGTGCTCCCGGCGATCGAGATCTGCGGCAGCGGTCAGGACGAGAACTGCAACGGCCAGACCGACGAGAACCCCGACGTCGACCAAGACGGCTGGGGCGCCTGCGACAACGACTGCTGCGACCAGGTCAGCCCCGAGTGTGCGACGCCCAACCTGGTCAACCCGGGCGCCTTCGAGGTGGCCAACAACACGGTCGACGACGACTGCGACGGCA
>CBFGLP010000863.1:0-3873 GCA_965649595.1 uncultured Myxococcales bacterium
CCAAGAGCGCGCTGGTCCGCGCGTTCGCCAGCATCATCGACGCGCACTACTACGACTACCTGTTGACCCGCTTCACCGAGCCCAACGAGATCTTCGGGCCGGTCGACATCCAAGCGTTTCGCGCTGGCGCCTATCGCCGCCGCATCGAGGGCATGCTGCCCGAGGCCGAGATCGCGTTTCTCGACGAGATCTTCAAGGCCAACAGCGCCATCCTCAACAGCTTGCTCGGGGTCCTCAACGCCCGCCGCTTCGCGCACGGCAACGTGACCGTGCGGGTCCCGCTGATCTCGATGTTCGCGGCCAGCAACGAGGTCCCGGCCGACGACGCGCTCTCGGCCTTGTTCGATCGCTTCCTCCTGCGCGTGCGCGTCGACTACCTCGACAGCTACCAATTTCGCGGGCTCTTGCAGAAGGGCGCGGCGCTCGAGGCCAAGGCGCTCGCCGAGCCGCTCGCGCCCCACGGCCACACCATCTCCGCCCGCGACCTCGTCGAGATGCAGCGCAGCTTCGGCCGCCTGCTCGAGAACATGGACGAGGAATTCCTCGCCACCTACAAGGGCCTGGTCTTCCAGATCCGCTCCGAGGGCATCGGGCTGTCCGACCGCCGCGTGGTCAAGCTGCTCAAGCTCTTCGCGGCCTCGGCGGTGTTCGACGGGCGCGATCGCGTCAACGACTCCGACTTCTTCGTGCTTCGCCACGTCTGGAACACGCCTGAGCAGCAGGACATCCTGCAAGAGATCGTCGGGCCGGTGCTCGATCGCTGGTACGAGCAGCACCCCGACCAGCAGCGGATCGGCGCGACCCCGACCAGCTTGCAGGACCTGCTCGCCGAGCTGCGGATCATCCGAGAGACCCTCGCCAGCGCCGAGGTCCTGTCCGACATGCAGCTGTTCAGCCAGCTGCGCAACCTCGGCGACATCAAGGCTGCCCTGCAGCGCATGAAGGACAAC
Source organism: uncultured Myxococcales bacterium (assembly GCA_965649595.1). GTDB lineage: Bacteria > Myxococcota_A > Polyangia > Nannocystales > Nannocystaceae > Plesiocystis. The sequence continues at coordinate 951 of CBFGLP010000863.1, forward strand.
CCGGCCGCCGAGCGAATGATCGGCGAGGTCGACAAGCTGCTCGAGACCATGTTCGCGTCGAGCCGCTTCGTCTGATCCGGAGCCCCGATCCCATGCCCGACTACCGCGACGACTCGCCGAGCTCCGAGGGGCGTCAAAGCGGCCCCGGGACGCCCGAGCGGCGCGAGATCCTGCCTCTGTTGGAGCGCCAGGTCGGCGGCCTCGCGCTCAGCGAGCTCGACGGCGTCGGACCGATGGCGCTGATGCGGGCGGTCGCGTGGCACAACGTGCTGGCGAAGCTCGGGCTCGCGGTCCCGCTCGTCGTCGTGCACGACGTCGGCTGCTTGATCTGCGGCCTCGGTCGCCCGGCATCGGTCACGCAGGGGATCGGAGACGCGCGCCTGGGAGAAGCCTGGCGCCAACTGCTGGTCGAGCTCGGCGAGACTGACCTCGTCCGTCAGGCCGCGGCGTGGAAGCACCGCGATCCGATGGTTGGCGTCGTGCTCGCGCGGGTGCTCGGTGCCGTCGGTCCGCAGCTGCCCGAGGACGCCCGGCTCGCCCGCACGCGCGAGCTGCCGATCGACGTGGTCCAGTACGCGCGCATCGATCCGAGGTCGGCCTACACCCGCTACGACCAAGAGCAGGCGCTGAGCTGGATCCGCACGATGTGCACGCACCGGCTCTTGCCGCTGCTGGAGATCGAGCAGATCGATGTCGACGCGCTGCGCCTGCTCGGGCTGTTCCGAGCGGGCGGCTCGGGCATCGCGGGGGTCGACCTCGCCGACCTCTACAACGTGATCTTGTCGCCGCGCCTGGCCGACGTGATCGACTTCTCGCTCGAGCTCTTGCCCTCGCTGCTCGAGGTCCGCCGCGAGATGGGTCAGCAGACCTTCGGTGTCGATGGCTACGCGTCGATCGAGCGGATCGGTCCGCTCGACAACCTCGTCCTGACTCAGCTGGCCTTCGACGACGAGATCTTCGAGCAGCGTTTCGTCGATCGCGAGCTGTTCTACTACACGCACCAAAAGCAGTACGAGAACGAGCGCCGGATCCACTACGTGCTCGTCGACGGCTCGGCCTCGATGCGAGGCGTCCGCGAGGTGTTCGCTCGCGGGCTCGCGTTGGCGCTGTGCAAGCGGCTCGCGCTGCTCGGTGAGGAGGTCCAGCTGCGCTTCTTCGACAGCCGGCTCTACGAGGGCGTGCGGGTCGGCGCGAGCAGCCACGCCGAGGTGCCCTACGTGCTGCAGTTTCGCGCCGAGCGGGGGCGCAACTACGCGGCGGTGATCCGTCAGCTGGTCGCCGAGCTCGCGGCCCCGCGCCGCGACTCCGCGCAGGCGCTCGTCTACTTGCTGACCCACGGCGAGGCGCAGTTCCCCCCCGCCGAGGTGCAGGCGCTCGCGGCTCGGGCACCGATCTACGGCGTATACATCCTCCCGCGCGGGCCCTTGCAGCTCGGCTACCTCGACGCGCTGCACCGCGTGCACGTGATCGACGACGAGGCGATCGCCCATGGTCGTCGGGTCTCGCGGGCGCGGCAGATCATCTCGGAGGTCGAGAGCGACCTCGACGACGCGGCGCGCAGCCAGGCCGGCGCGCGTGGGCCCGGCCGCGCGTCGCTGATCGAGACCGGCGGCTTCCAAATCGAGCCGCGCGGGCCGAGCCGGGGCGGGGGAGGGCGCGGCCGATGATCGACACAGCGGTGCTGTGGGTCCGCGCCGAGGCCTCGATGCGAGCGGGTCGTTGGCCCGACGCGCTCGCCCAGCTGCGCAAGCTGATCCAGGTCGTCGATCGGATCGACTTCGAGTACGAGGAGTGGCTACGAGCGATGGCCGAGTCGCTCAAGGCGGTCGGTCAGTTTCGCGAGGCCGCCGCCTGCTGGGCCTACCTCGGCTCGACCGAGCCGCCCGGGCCCGACGCGCTGGCCCGCTTGCGCAAGCAGCTCGAGCAAGGCGACGCGCAGGCGCTACAGGGCCTGCGGCTGTTCGGGATCTACCTGTCTCGCGCGGGCTACCACGAGGCGGCGGCGCAGTGGTTCGAGGCGGCCGACATGCCGATCCATCGCGCGATCGAGCTCGAGCGGGCCGGTCGCGACGAGCAGGCCGCCGAGCTGTGGTCGAGGCTGATCCAGAGCGATCGCTTCGGTCGGATCGAGCGTGGTCAACCCGAGCGTCCCTACGAGCTCGCGCTCGCGCGCATCAACTACGGCTTGTGCCTGCATCGGCTCGAGCAGGACAAGCGTCGGACGTCGACTGAGCCGGGTCGAGCTCGAATGGCGCTCGCCGAGGCGACGACCTCGGTCGAGGAGGTCGCGGATCAGTTCGAGACCGAGGGTCTGCGCGAGCGGGCGTTCGACTGCTATCAACTGCTCGCTCGCATCGGGCTCGAGACTGGCGCGTTCGAGAATGTCGCCGAGGGCTACCTCAACTCGGTCCGGATCCTCCGCGACGACGCGCTCAAGCTCGACGCGCTGCGCCTCTATGAGGCGTTCGTGACCTTGGCCAAGCGCGCAGGCGAGTCGCACGCGGTCGCTGGGATCCTGCGCGAGGCCGCCGACTACTGCATCCGCGCGGGGTTGCCTTACGGCGACGATCTGCGGCTGCGCTGTGGCGAGGCTTGGACCAAGGCAGCCGAGGACGCGCAGGCCCACGGTCACCCGGTCCAGATCGTCGAGAATGCGTTCTTGGCGGCGGCCGAAGCCTATGTGTCGGTCCGCGCCTTTCGCCACGCGGCCGAGGTCTACCAGCGCCTCGCCGGCCTCGAGATCAAGGGGCGCGAGCGCTACCGTCGGCTGCTCGAGCGGCTCGGCAAGCACCCTGATGATCCGCCGCGCCCGGTGCCGGTGCCGGAGTTCCTCAAGCGCCTGCCCGACTACGAAGAGGTCTGGTACGTCGACCTCGCCGAGTGGGAGCTCGACGGCGATCCGGCCTTGATCGCCGCCGGGATC
>CBFGLP010000864.1:0-2477 GCA_965649595.1 uncultured Myxococcales bacterium
CGTGATCCTCGACGAGGCCCAGAACACCACCCGCGAGCAGATGAAGATGCTGCTGACCCGCATCGGCATGGGCACGTGGACGGTGGTCACCGGCGACCCTTCGCAGAAGGACCTCGACGGGCGCGAGCGCAGCGGGCTCCCACACGCAGTCCGGGTGTGCGGGGGCATCCCCGGAATCTCGGTGTGCAAGTTCACCGGTAACGACGTGATGCGACACCCGCTCGTGCAAGACATCGTCCGGGCCTACGAGCAGGACTCGCGCGAGCGAGTCGAGCGGCGTGAGGAACGACGCGGCGAGCCCCGCTCCGCCGACCCCCCACGAGGGCGGGGGAGGGGGCGCAGCGAGGGCGACGAAGACGACCTGATCGTCGACGAATGAGCGCGAGGCGGGCCGAGCCACGCCCGGTCCCCGAGTAGCGATAAACTGATTCCGTCCAGCGCGGCGGGACCGGCGGCTGCAGTTGCGGAGCCGGGTCCGCGGCGCCATGCTTCGCGCCCCCTTCATGACAACATCGATCCCCGAAGCCGAGGTGATCCTGCTGGCGATGCAGACCGAGCTGAAGCGCTCGCTCGAGGGTCTGCGCGTGCCTGGCAGCCCGCGGCCCTACTACTTGGCCTATGGCCTGCGTCGTCGGCGAGAGCTGCTGCTCCGGGCGGCTCATGGTTCGCTGACCCGCTCGCGCGACCGATCACACAGCCACTTGCACGTCGACGTCCGGGTTGGATCGCACGAGTTCGACAACGTGATGGACGGCGGCATCGAGGGCGACGCCAACGAGCGCGAGAGCGCCGACTGGCTGCAGGCGCCCGATGATCTCGATCCGCTCGAGCTGCGCTGCGCGCTGTGGAAGCTGACCCAGATCAAGTTCGACGAGGCGCTCGAGGACTACTACGACCACCGTAAGGCGCTGGTCGCCGAGTTCATGCGCGACGAGGTCGAGAGCTTCACGCGCGAGCGGCCGCACGTGCACATCGAGCCGCTCGATGATCAGCCGCTACCGCGCGATGCCTGGGCGAGCCAGCTGCTCGAGCTCTCGCGGGTGTTCCTCGACCATCCCGAGGTCCACGACCCGGAGGTCACGATCAGGGCGGACCGCGTGCATCGCTGGTTCGTCGACGCCGACGGCACCCGGGTGATCACCAGCGACCTCTACCTCGAGTACGAGGTCCGTGGCTGGGTGCTGACCGACGATGGCGTGTACGTCGAGAGCTCACGCTCGATCCCCTGCCGCAGCTTGGCCGAGCTGCCCGACGCGGCCGGGATGCGAGCGGTGCTCGACGAGGTGCTGGTCGAGCTCGCGGCTCTGCGCGTGGCCGAGAGCCCGGGCGCGTTCATCGGGCCGGCGATCCTGTCCGGCCAAGCCGCGAGCACGATGTTCCATGAGGCGCTCGGCCATCGCCTCGAAGGCAACCGCCTGGTCGCTCGCGGCGAGACCCGGACCTTCTCGCACATGCTCGGCGAGCGCGTGCTGCCCGACGGTCTGCACGTCTACGACGACCCTACGCTGACGCAGTTCGGTGGGCGCTCGTTGTGGGGCAGCTATCGCGTCGACGACGAGGGTGTTCCGGCGCAACGTGCCGATCTGATCCGCGACGGCATCTTGGTCGGGTTTCTGCGCAATCGTGCGCCGCTACCCGACCAGCGGCCGCAGCAGCGACGGCAGGGGAGCCCGGCACCGCAGCGCTCCAACGGACACGGCCGTCACGACGGGGTCGAGCGATCGATGGCGAGGATGGGCAACCTGATCGTCGAGGGCGATTCGGCGCGCAGCCGCAGCCGCGAGGCGCTCGAGGCCGAGCTGATCGCCCTGGCCCGTGCGCAGGGGCGCCGCTACGCCGCGATCATCCACCACATCCGAGCCGGCGAGACCTCGACGGGCAGCTACGATTTCCAGGTGTTCAAGGGTGATCTGGACCACGTCGAGCTGATCGATGTGGAGACCGGAGCCCGTCGACGAGTCCGCGACGTCGAGCTGATCGGCACGCCGCTGTCGGCCCTGCAAAAGATCGTCGGGTTCGGTGGGGACCCAGGCGTGGATCACGGGTACTGCGGGGCCGAGAGCGGATCGATCCCCGTGGCAGGCATCGCGCCCGCGCTGCTGCTCTCGGAGGTCGAGCTCCAGCAGGCCAGCCGTACCGGCTTCCACGAGCCTCTGCTCCCGCCGCCCTTCGCCGACGATGGCTCGCGCGGGCGCACCGGTCGGCTACGAGATCGCGGCCGTCGCCGAAGGGCGTTTTAGCCCCCCGCAAGCGTCGGAGACTCAGCCACGCACGGCGGCTGGTTTAGCCCCCCGCAGACGCCGGAGACTGAGCCACGCACGGCCGCTACGCGGCCGCGAGGTCGCCTTGCGACCCGCGCTTCGCGTTCTTTGTTGTCTGGTTTCGGGTTCGCAGTCGCTTGCTGGGCCCCCAAGGGGGGCCTTTCACGTCTGGATCCATCGGCGTGGATCCAATCTGGAATCGCTCGGAGATTCCTT
>CBFGLP010000865.1:0-3138 GCA_965649595.1 uncultured Myxococcales bacterium
GCGCGCAGACCTGGGATGACCCCGGCTCGGCCTCCGACACCGGCGGAGGTGGCTTCGCGCAGTCGGGAGCGGTGCTCGGCTACGTCTCGCGCTGGTACGACTTTCGCTTCGCCCAGGCGAGCGAGCTGGCCAGCCAGCCCGACGTGACCGAGGTAGCGATCCTCGACCACGTCGAGTTCGCGCCCGACTGCGTCGAGGGAGAAGACTGCTTCGACACGCAGAACGGGCCCTTCTCGAACTCCAATAACTACAGGGTGTGGTCGGCGACGCTGCCCGACGCGGCGACCATGGCAAGCTTCGATACGCTCGATGTCGTGGTCGAGGCCACCTGCGGCCCAGACTCGTACGCCGACTGCGGGCACTGGGACTACGAGGCATTCGTGCACCTGTGCGCCGACGCGACCTGCGAGGGTGACAAGTGGGAGGTGCTGCGCTGGATCACGCCTTACTCGCGACCGGGCACCACTCAGTGGGTGTTCGAGGCGTCGCCGCTGCTGGGGCTGCTGGCTGCGGGCGGGACCCAGCACTTCCAGTTCGGCATGCGCTGGAACATGAACCCCGCGACCTGGGACATGCGCCTGCGCCTGCGCAACACCGGCAAGGGCATGACCAGCAAGACCGTGCTGCCGGCGTTCGTCGGCAACCGCGACTTCAACGACACCTATAACGACTGGCCAAGCTTCGAGTTCACGCCGCCGCCTAGCACGCAAAGGGTCGAGCTGGTCGCGCTGATCTCCGGCCATGGTCAGGCGACCAGCAATTGCGCCGAGTGGTGCAATCACCAACACGAGTTCACGATCAACGGCCAGGACGTGCACCTGCGCGAATTCCCGGGCCAGGTGGTCGATCAAGGCTGCGCCGAGCAAGTCGACGAGGGCGTGGTCCCGGGCCAATGGGGCAACTGGACACCGGGGCGGGCAGGGTGGTGCCCGGGCTTGCCGGTTCAGCCTTGGGTGGTCGACATCACCGACCAAGTCACGCTCGGCCAGCTCAACACGATCGACTATCGCGGGCTGTTCGGCGGCATGCCGGTCAGCGGCGACCGAGGCCGGATTTTGCTCAGCAGCTACGTCGTGTTCTACGAGTGAGCTGGCGTCTGCCTCGCCGCTGGACTGCAAGTCAGTGGCTGTGCGTGCCGATCGGAGCGGGGTCGGCCGACGGTCCGACGATCACGGCTCGATTCGCGTGCAGACGTCGAAGCCCAGGCTCGTGGTTGCTCGCAGCGATCGACCCGCCACAGTCGATCCATGCACTTTCGCGCTCGGCTGCTCTCGCTCTCGCTCGGACTCGCGACCTTGGGCTGTGTGCCTGGGAGCGCGAGCGAAACTGAGCCACGGAGTCAGGCGCCCACGCCTGGGCTACAGAGTCAGGCGTCCCCGCCTGAATGGGTGGCCGAGACGCTCGCGCGGGCCGAGCTCGCTCGAGGCGTGCTCGAGTGCGGTGTCGAGGTCGAGGTCGCGCTGGGCGGTTGTGCGCTCACTCGGATCGAGCGGGGTGAAGCGCTGGGTATTGATGCGTGCGTGGGTACGTGGCTCGAGGAGCTCGGCGACTGTCGATATCGGCGCTAGCTAGAGCACCGATCGTGATCGGGTCTCGGGCGAGGTGGCACTGGGTATTGCGTGATCTCGGCTCGCACGACCCCCCGACTCGCGCCGCTCTTGGTCTCGAGCCTGACCTCGCTCCCGCTCGCCTGCGCGGGTGATGGCGAACAGGCCGACGGCTCCGACGACGTCGCCAACGACACGACCGACGAGGGTGATGGTGACGGCGACGCTTGCGAGGCGTTGGGATCCCCGATCGACGGGATCCCGGTCTACGAGCCGCCGCCCTACGCCCCCGAGCCGCAGTGCGCCAGCAGCTGGGCCGACGACGCTCCGCTGCGCGAGCCGGTCTGGAGCTTGTCTCTGCACGATACGCTGGGCCAGCAGCTGGTCGGATCCGACTACGCGCGCTCGCTCGACGCGACGCCCGATGGCGGGGTGGTCGTGACGCTCTTCGCTCAGAGCCTGTGGATCACGGCCGACGGGAGCTTGGGCCCGGTCGCCGAGCACGGGCTGGACACTTCGGCGGTGATGGTGCGGCAGAGCGACGGCCACCTGCTGCTGGCCAGCCATGGCATCGGGAAGGTGGTGGTCCACGAGTTCGACCCCGAGGGCGTCGAGCTCGGCGCGCTCGATGTCCCGCTCGAGGGCCAGTCCTCCGAGCCGCGCGCGCTGCTGCCCTACGCCGACGACCAGCTGATCGTGGTCGGCAAGGCGTTCGACGACGTCGAGCAGAGCAACGAGGCTTTCTTCGCCCGGATCGATGCGAGCAGCGGCGCGGTGCTGCTACGCAAGGCGACGAGCCTGTCGGAGTTCGGTGTTCCGCTCGCTGCGATCGATCGGGCCGGCAACTTGTTGTTCGGGGCCGACCAGCTCGACATCGTCGACCCCGATGACGGCAGCGTGATCAACTCGGGCCTGTCGTTCACGAATGCTGGCCCGCTCGCGGCAGTTGGAGGCGAGGCGGGCTTTGGTCTGATCGGGACAATGACTGCGGGGCCCACCGACGTCGACTCGTGGATCGCGGAGATCGACGGCTCGGGCGCGACCGTGTGGGCGCAGAGCCACGCGCGGGTCGTCGGAAAGTGGGACCAGGGTAACGCCATCACCGCGATGCCCGATGGCGGCTGGGCAGCCGTGGGCACCGAGGGGGTGTGGTGGTGGATCGAGGAGCAGCCCTACCTGCAGGACTCGAGCCCCTGGGTGGTCCGGACCGACGGGCAAGGGCAAGCGATCTGGGCCGCTCGGATGGCGGTCTCCAGTGTGGGTGGGGGAGCCTCGATCACCACGACCTCCGATGGCGACGTGGTCGCGGCGGGCGTGGGCCGGCTCGACGGTGCGGTCGTGGACCCGGTCGACGTGCCCTGGATTGCGCGCTGGGACGATTGAGACACGCAGCTGCCCGCAGCTGAGTGTTGCCTGCTGCCCTACGTCGGCGACGGAGCGATCAGACCTCCGCGAACGCCCGCTCGAGATCGCCGAGCAGGTCATCGACGTGCTCGACTCCGACGCTGATCCGGATGAACCCGTCGGCGATGCCGAGCTTGTCGCGGGTCTCCTTGGGCACCGAGGCGTGGGTCATGATCGCCGGGTGCTC
>CBFGLP010000866.1:0-16991 GCA_965649595.1 uncultured Myxococcales bacterium
GTCGACCGCGTCGGGATCCTCGACCAGCGCGACGCACTGCGGCGCGATCGGGCCGAGCTCGGCGAGCGGACGCCGGGCGATGCAGAACGACCAGTCCAGCACGGCATCGACGAGCGTGCCGTCCGGGGCCGCGACGAGGGCCGAGAGCGTGACGCTCTCCCCGGGCGCGGCCTCGGCCGGCTCCGAGCGCAGCGCGATCACCCGCGGTCGCTCGATCAGCGACAGGTCGTTGTCGAGCTCGGGCGCGCACGCGAGCGTGCCCACGCCCATGAGCACGCCCGCGAGCGCCCGACCAACCCCGGTTGACCAATCATCCAAAATGCCAATCAGAAATCCCATTGGATCCCCAGGGCCGGAAACACCGGGAAGCCGCGCAGGCGACCGCGCTGCTGATAGTCTGACGAGTACACGAATTCTTCGGCGTTGCGCTGGTTCCAGACGTTGAGCAGCTCGAGATAGACCTCGAGCTTCGAGCGCTCGAGCTCCCAGCGTTTTCCCAGGCGCAGATCGAGCTGCACGAAGAGCGGCAGGCGGACGCCGTTGTGATCGCCGAACACCGGCTGGTAGAGGTTGCGGGTCGCGTCGAAGTAGGCGTCGACGACCTCGGTGCGCGGAAAACCCGACGCGAGCCGAAAGCGTGCGCCGAGCTCGACCCCCAGCGGCAGCTCGTAGCCGGCCACCAGAGTCAGCACGTGGGTCTGATCGTAGTCGGACAAGCGCCAGGCCGCGCCCGGACGATCGCGTCGCTCGGATCGCATGAAGGTGTAGGCGACCCAGCCGAACAGCTTCTTCCACTCGGCTTGACGAAGCATCACCTGCAGACCGTACGAGCGGCCGCGCCCGCTCGGCACCAGCAGCTCGGCAGGCAGCGGCGCCGCGGCGGCGCTGCGCATGCCGAGCTCCCACGAGCGGGTGAAGAAGCCGGTGAGGTCGAGCGAGAGCGTCTTGGTGATCCCTGCCGCCGTGCCCGCGACGACGTGCAGGGCCCGGGTGTTGGGCAAGCGCGGGTTGCCGAACGCGGCCGAGAGATCCTCTGGCGCGGGGTTTTGCCGGTAGAGCCCCACCGCCCCGCGCAGCTGCAGGCGCTCGATCGGCTGAGCGAGGATCGCAAGCCGGGGCTCGACCGCGAGATCCTGGGAGAAGAGCCCGACAGCCGGCGTAGACGCGCTCGGCGGGTTGCGACGGCTGACGCTGCGCGCCTGCGGATCGAGCCGCAGCCCCGGAATGATGCGCACAGCCCCCTTGGCGAGGATAAGCTCGGCTTCGATGTAGGGCGCGAGACCGATCTGCGTGACGGTCCACGAGTCGCCAGCGATCTGCTCCGGCGGCGGCTGACCGAACACCCGGATATCGCCCTCGCGAGCCGGCAGCGCGAGCGCGCCACGTCGTCCGAGCCGGGCGTGCTCGACCTCGGCGTCCAATCCAACCTCGACCCGCAGCCAGGTTTTTACTCGGTGGCTGCTCGATACACGCACGCCGCCGAGCAAGCTGTCGTTGGCCAGCGAGGTCGAGAGCTCACCGAAGCTGGCCTGCTGCCGCTCGCGGCTGAACCCGACGAAGGGCGTGACGGTCAGCAGATCGCCGGAGCCCGAGTCGCGGGTCCAGCGGGCATAGACGCGCTGAAAGTCGAGCGAGCGCGTGTCGGCGATCGAGAGCGCCGGATCGGGCGCGAGCACGGTGCGGGAGAAACGATCGTGGCTGGTCAGCCCGACGAGCTCGACGCGGTCGCGCGGCGAGGCCCGCCATGCGAGGCGCACCTGGCCGTCGCCGTAGACCGGGATCGGCACGAGCGCTGTGACCTCCTCGGGCAAGAGCGCACCGGACCAGTACTTCACGTAGCCGAACCGCGCCGCGGTCGCGAGGTGAACCTTTTCCCCGATCGGGACCGAGACGACCGTCGAAGCGTCGAGTAGGTCTGCGCTCACGCGTCCGGTCGTCCGCTCGCCCTCGGGCGTCTTGGTCTCGATCCGCACGAGGCCACCGAGGCCGCGCCCCCACGCCGCCCCGTGACCGCCGGGGCTCAGCTCGAGCGAGTCGACCACGAGCGGATGGATGACCGATCGGAAACCACCTTCGTGATAGAGGCGCGGGATCGGGACGCCGTCGACATAGATCCGCGTGTCACGAGGCGCCGCCCCCCAGACCACCAGCTGACCCGAGCCCGCCGTCGAGCGCCCGACCCCCGGCAAGCTCTCGACCACGCGCAAGACATCGCCAGAGCTGCCCGGGACCTTCGCGGCCTCGCCCGCGGCGACCTTGGTCGAGGCCGCCTCGCGACGCAGCGGTGGCGCGACCACGACGATCTCGATGTCGTCGCCGCTGCTCTCGATCACCGGCTCGGGATCGCCGATCTCGTAGAGCAGCGCGAGCTCCTCGTCGACGACCACGGTCTCGTCGGTCTCGACCGGCTCGCCCTCGGCCCGGACGATCGTCACGTGCACAGGCCCGGGCGGTAGATCGTCGACGCGGAAGCTCCCTTCGGCGTCGGTCCGCACCACGATCGGCTCACTCAGGCTCGCTCCCGAGATCCGGATCTCGACGTCCGCGAGCGCACGCCCGTCGGTGCTCGAGCGCAGCGTGCCCGACAGCGCTCCGGTTGGCGGCGGCGGAGGCGGAGCGAAGTCGTAGCGGTAGTTGACCTTGATCGCCGAGGGTTTGCCGTCGACCTCGGCGGGGCTGAATTTGAAACGTAGGGCCGCGTCGACGGCCGCAGCATCGAAAGCCTCGCCTGCCGACTCAATGACCTCGGCGGTGCTGACCCTGCCGTCGACCTCGATCGTCAGGCGCAGGAGCACGCTCGCGCCATCGAGGTCGCTCGGGTCGGGGTTCTCGGCCTCGACGAACTCGATCAGCTCGGGCGACTTGGTCAGCTGCGGCCCCGCCTTGTCGGGCGGCGGCGCGGCGTCGACCTGCGCGGGCACGAGGACCCCGAGCGCCGCCAGCAGCGTGGCTGCCTGCCCGGCGCGACGGAGATACCAGCTCGAACAACGAATCACGCGAACGAGCTCCACGGATCAGAGCGAGAAGCGGATCGACAAGGTCACGCTGCCAGCGACCGGCTTGCCGCACGCCTGCGCTGGCTCGAAGGTCGCGGCCTTGGCTGCCTCGACCGCACGCTCGTCCAGCCCGCTGTCGAGCGACTGCAGCACCTCCACGTCGAGGACCGTACCGTCGGCAGCGATCTCGAGCTTCAGTCGCACGGCGCCTTCGATCGCGGCCGCGCGCGCGGCCTCGGTGTACGCGGGCTTGGACAGTTTCACTGGCTTGGGCTTGGTCCCTTCTTCCTTGCAGCCCGACTCGGTCTTGGCGGCCGGCTCGGGCTCGAGCTTTCGCTTTTGGGCGACGACCTTCTTCTTGGCGCCCCCACCTCCACCACCGTCGGGTTCTCCATTGGGATCGCCCTTCGGCACGTCGAGGCCCCCGGGTCCGCCCGGTCCATCGAGCTCGAGCCCGAACTCCGGCGGTCCGGGATCGGCAGGCGCAGGCTCGGCAGGCGCGGGCTCGGGCGCTGCCGGCTCGGGCTCGGGGGCGTTCGGCTCGGGCCGAAGCTCGGGTTCGGGCTCCGGTTCTGGCTCAGGCTCGGGCGCTTCGACCTCTGGCTCGGGCTCCGGAGGCTCGGGCTTCGGAGGCTCGGGCGGCTCTGGCTCGACCTCCTTCACCGTGATCACGATCGGAGGCGGTGGCGGTGGCTCGCGCGGCTCGACTCGAACCACGGCCCACGAGACCGCGGCATGGAAGGCCACGCTGGCGAAGAACACGATCGCCTGGACCTGCTTGGCCATCACTCGCGCTTGCGCTCGACGTTGACCGCGAAGTTCGTGAGGCCCTGGGCCCGGGCGACGTCGAGCACCCCGATCACCACCCCGTGATCGGCCGCCGCGTCGGCGCTGACGACCACCGTGGTCGAGGTGTCGGTCTGCGCGAGCGCGGCCAGCTCGTGCTCGAGCTCGGCAGCGTCGACCTGCACCTTGTTGAAGTAGATGTCGTGCTCGGCGGTGATCGACACGGCTGCGATCGAGGGCGTGCCGCCGTCCGAGGTCCCCGTCTTGGGCAGGTTGACCTTCATCGACTGCGACACGATGTGAGTCGCCGAGACCATCATGATGACCAGCAGCACCAGCATCACGTCGACGAGCGGCGTGATGTTGATGCCGACGATCGGAGCGCGCCGACGACCGCCGCCGAGCTCTGCACCGCCGGCCATGTCAGTGCGCTCCCTCGGCCGCTCGGGCGCGGGTCGGCAAGCGGGTCGGCGCATTGGCGGGCTCGTCGTCGGCCGCGTCGAGTCGATCGCTCGGCTCGCTCGGCGTACGCCGAAGCGACGTGGCCTCGTCGGCCCGTGCCCGATCGAGCTGGATCCAGGCCGAGAGCAGCCGCGCGAGCGCAGACACGTTGCCCTCGAGCTCACCGGCCCATTTCTGCGCGAGGTTGAACGCGACGACCGCCGGGATCGCCACGAAGATACCGACCGCGGTCGCGACCAGAGCCTCGGCGATGCCGCTCATCACGTTGTCCATCGCCGAGGGGTCCTTGGCGCCGAGGTAAGAGAACGCCTCGATCACGCCGAGCACCGTTCCGAACAAACCGACGAAGGGCGCGTTGTTACCGATGGTTCCGAGCAGCACGGTCCCGCGGTCGAGCCGCTTGCGCTCGTGAGCCAGCCCGCTCTCGACCGCGTCGAGGAACGCCGCCGAGCCGCCGCGACGAAAGCCGAGCGCGGGTCGGAGCACCGCCGCCTCGACGCTCTGGTTGCGCTCGAGCACGGCGACGATCGCCTGCTCGTCGCCGGCCGCGATCGCAGCTTTGAGCTCGCGCGCAAGCGCGTCGCTGGCCTTGCGGTTGCGCCGAAAGAACCATCCACGCTCGAACATCGCCGCGAACGCGAGCAGCGAGAGCCCGAAGAGCAAGTAGAGCACCCACGTCGCCCCGAGCAGGGCGAACTCGACCAATTGATCGACAATATTCATGTGTCTTAGCCCCCCCACCCTCGCCTCATTCGCTGACCTCGAACGCCAATAGATAGAGCGGCTGCCCCTTGCCGCCGCTCGCTTGAATGTCGAACACCGCCGCCTGGGCTCGCTCGGTCTCGCGCAGCGCATAGGTGCCGTCGTCACGCTGCTCTCGTCGGTAGACCACTGCGGCCATCGCCGTGCCCGCGACGCCACAAGCGTCGAACAGGTCGGCGTACACGAGGTACGTGCCCTCCTCGCCCGGAGGCTCCTGCCAGACGATCGCCTCGGCGTTGCGACCGTCGAGCTCGCAAGCGGCGTTGGAGTCCCGCAACAGCCGGCCGACCGTCGGATCGTCGAGCGCCTCGTCGGGCACCGGCGTCCCGGCCTCGCCCGGGTACGAGCTCGGCGTCTTCGCACCGATCCGCTTGCCGCTCGGCGTCTCGACCTGGATGTCGAGGTCGACGTCGTGATCCCACTCGAGCGCCACGACCAGCGCGGGCGGAGGCAGCTCGGGATCGCAGGGGTTGAGGTTGTCGGGCAGCAGATCGTCGCGGACGCACACCTCGAGCTCGAAGAGCGGACCACGGCGGCCCTGCTCGTCGATCGCCGCGAGGCTCAGCGTCTGCAGCCCCGGCGGCACGCTCCCGCCGATGTCGTAGCGGAGCTGGAAGTCGCGCTCGCCCGGGTAGGCAGGATCGAGATCCTGGACTGGCACCGTCCACCAACCAGTGCCCAGCTCGGCGAAGCGAAGGCCGATTGCGTACGCGTTTTCGGTCGTGCGCCCGACCAGCAGGCGATCGCGCTCACCGACCAGCACGAGCCCGCTCGCCGACTCGATCGCGGTCACCTCAGGACCCGCCGACGCGCTCGCCAACGCGCCCGGATGGAAGCTGCCCGAGACCACTCGCACTGGCTCGAGCAGGCCGATCGGCGCATCGACCTCCCCAGTGCACGCGAGCACGAGCACGAGCGGAACGAAACGAGCGCTCGTCCTGCCCATATTAGAATTCCCCCTGCACGCGGATCGTGAGCTGGTCGTTGCGCAGGTTGGCTGGTACCCCCCGCTCGTCGCGACCCAGCCGATCCCAGACCAGGTCGTATTGAAACACCACCCGCGCGCGGAAGCTCGGATCGGTCTTGCTGTCGAGCAGCACCCCGACGATCGGCGAGAGCGTTTGAATGCCAGCGTTCGCCGGCACGAACACGCCGCGCCGACGATCGAGCAGGTCGGTGTTGGGATCGTAGTAGTCGTAGCGAGCCCCGATCAGCGCCCAGCCGTACAGCTCCTGCACGAAGTAAACGTAGGCCTGAAGCTCGCGCAGGTCGGCACCGTAGGCGATCGGATCGGCGATCAAGAAGTCGCGATCGAGGTTGCTCGCCAACGTGAGCTCGGCGGCGAGCTCGGACCAACCGGCCTTCGAGAGGATCGCCAGCTGGAGGTCGGCTCCGACGGCCCAATGCGAGAAATTGACCGAAGGCGTGGCCGCGCGACCGGGGATCGCCACGGTCTCGCCGCTGTTGAGCACGCCGTTCTCGTTGTAGTCGACCCACTCGAGCCGTGGCTTCTGAGCGTCCTGCCCGGCATGAAAGCCGGTCCCAACCAGACCCGACACGCCGCCACCGATCGCTACCTTCTTCGGTCGGACCTCGAAGCCGAGCCGACCCACGCCGTCGGGCTTGGCGGTCGGATCGATCGCGCCGGGGCCGTTCGCACGATCGTCGAGCGGCGTACCGCCAACGACCGCGAGATCGTAACGAAAGGGCCCGACCCCGCCGCGCAGGCGCACGCCCACGTCGACGGGTCCGGGGAACAGCGCGAGCGAGCCCGCGCTGCGCTCCATGAAGGGCATCTCGCGCTGACCGACCCGGAGCTCGTGACCGAAGGGGACCTCGGTGAGCCCGGCCGTCAGCATCACGTAGGGCGGCCGCGAGGCGTCGGGGTTGCGCCACACGAAGCTCGCGTTGGCCTGGCGGATCCCGACGAAGGGGCCACGCGTGGTGCTGCCGTCGAGCTCGAAGTCGAACGCCGCCCACTTCCAATCGCCGCTGACGCGGATCCGGCCACGCCGGACCATGAAGCGGTTGCGGTTGAGCACCACGCCGCCTTGGCCGAGCTGATCTTCGGAGAGCTGGCTCCACTGGTATTGCAGCTGCACGTAGCCGGACAGCCGCACGCCCCACTCGCTGACCCCGTGAGCGGGCCCGAACCCGACCGCCGTCGGTGGCAGGTCGGGACGCTCGAGGCCGTAATGAACGAAGCGACGCGCTTTCTTCGAGGCGTCGGGCTCGGGCTGGTTCGCGCGAGCGGCCTCGGCTTCCTCCTCGGCTTGTTGTTCGGCTTGTTGTTCGGCTTGCTGTTCGGCTTGCTGGGCTGCCAGCCGTGCCTCGAGCGCGGCGAGCCGCGCCTCGAGCTCGTCGGTGCGGTCGGTGGAGGAGGCCGTCGTCGTGGTGGTCGAGGACGCGTCCGGGTTGGCCTCGGGCGGCGTGCTCGTCGGGTCGGTCGGCGCTGTCGAGTCGGGCCCCTGTGCTGGGGGCTCGTCCTCGCCCTCGACCTCGATGACGACGTCGTCCTCGGCCGGTGGACCGAGGAGGGTCCACCGACCGGGCAGCTCGAGCAGCAGGAGCAGGATGTTGAAGGACGAAGACACGCGCGGAACCTCGCCGGATCGCGCCAACCCGGCATGGTGGGCAGATGGATGGAGCCCTCAGGGCAAAGCTGGCAGGCTGCCGTCCTCGTTCAGCAGCGGCAGCCGCTCTGGAGTGTTGGCGAAGGGCTCGCAGGTCCCGTCGGTGCAGGCGTTGAGCAGCTCGGTCGAGCTGGTCGGCTCGCAGGCGAAGCAACCCTCGGGTCCTACGCAGTCTTCTCCATCGTCGGTGGCGTCGTCGGTCGCGTCGTCGGTCGCGTCGTCGGTGTCGGTATCATCATTTCCAACCTCATCGTCGCTCGGAGGTTGATTCTCCTCGCCGCCGCACGCGGACAGCACGATCGCCGAAGCCAACATCAAGATTCGAAGTCGAGTATTCATGGTGGTCGAAATCGAGGGTGGGAGCTCGCCGAGCTCGTGCGATTCAGTAGGCCTCACAGAACCCGTTGCGGCAGACTCGACCCGCGGTCGAGCAGTCCTCCGAGCCCACGCACGCGTCACAGGTCGATTCGCCGGTCGCCCGGAATTCGTAGTAGCAACCGCACGGCTCTGCAGGCGCCTGGCTATAGAGCGGGCCGATCTCGGTGTCGCGCCAGACATTCATCGCGCATTGCGGAATGTTGCCGTTGTCGATTACCTCGTCGAGCAAGGGCAGCTCGGCAGGCAGCGGCTCGTCGCCGGTGAAGTAGCCGATCAAGCGACGGGTCAGATCATCGACGATTTCGCCCTGACCATCGACGGGCGCGTAGAAGTGGTAGGGGCTCCACAGGTAATAGTGGCCGTCCCGGAGGTTGCGCTTGTCGAACGCGGTGACCGTCGAATCCGGCCAATAGGCGCACTCTTGGCCGTAGGCCTGAAAACCGAGCACCCGGACGCTGTCGCGGTTGAGGTCGGCGACCTCGGCGCTGACGAACCCGATCGCGCTCTCGGGGTTCACCGACATCGCCAGCGACGAGATCATCGCCTGATTGGTGCCGACGTCGACGCCCTTGAACTTGGTCGGCGGGACGTTGGCCGCCAGCGCGATCGCAATCAGTGCCGCCGAGGTGGCGTTGCGGCTGTAGAGCTCGGCGTCGTTGGTCCAGGGGCTGACCTGACCGAGCGCAGCCCCGAAGCCATAGACGAAGTAGACCGCCTCCGCGCTGATGGTGGTTTGGCTCGAGCCGTTGGGGACGATCAGGGTCCAGCCCGTGATCGGTCCCGGGAAGTCGCCGATGCCCGCCGGGATCTCTTCGACCCCCTCGCACAGAGTGCCCTGGACACCGAGCATGCCGAAGTCCGGGTTGACGCCGGTCGGCGGGAGGTCGCAGGTCTGCTCGGTACCGTCAGCGTCCCAGTAGGTCGCGGTGCCGGTGATCGGCTCGTCGTCGACGTAGGTCGTGATGCCGAAGCAGGCGCCGGGCGATTGGTAGACGAGCGTGATCGGCTCGTCGAGTTGCAAGAGTAGTGGGGCAATTCGAGCGAGGAGCGGCTTGCTCGCGCTTCCACCGGCGCCGATCACCACGTTGGGCTTCTCCGTACACACGCCCTCGGCCCGAGCCTGAGTCGGGGTCAAAAACAACGTGATGCACGAGGTAGCGAGTGCGGCAATCGTCAGCCGCGTGGAAAGCTGCGCCATGAATGGGCCGCAAAGCAATCGGACGGCCAATTCATCAGCCATGAAACCATTGACTTTTCTACTGCCCCAGGTTGTCTGGAACCACCCTTCAGGATATTTCACCGTCGGATGTCCTGGCCGCCCAGCACATGCCCGAGTGAGGACACCGCGACATTTTCTCGACGAGAAGCGCGGAATCAGCTCGACGGCTCGTGCCCCTCGGGCGCTACGCCGGAGATCTTTGTGGCGTTAAGCTGCGAGCGCAGCCCGAGTCGAAGGAGTCCAGATGAGTGAAGGTCCGCGTCCGCGCAAGCGAGTGGTGATCGTCGGGGGAGGGTTTGCTGGGCTCAACGCCGCCAAGCGGCTGGGCAAGCGAGGCCGCGAGGTCGACGTGGTCCTGATCGACCGCCGCAACCATCACCTCTTTCAGCCGCTGCTCTACCAGGTCGCGATGGCTGGCCTCAGCCCCGCCGACATCGCCGCACCGATCCGCGCTCTGCTCTCGCGCTACCGCAACACTCGGGTGCTGCAATCCGAGGTCCGCGGGGTCGATCTCGCCGGTCGCAAGGTCGTAGGCGAGTTCGGCGAGCTCGCCTACGACTACCTGATCTTGGCCGCTGGCGCCCAGCATGCCTACTTCGGCCACGAAGAGTGGGAGCCCCACGCGCCAGGGCTCAAGACGCTCGAGCAGGCGACCGAGATCCGCCGGCGCGTGCTGATGGCCTTCGAGCGGGCCGAGGCGATGAGCGGCGACAGCCGCGAGCGCAAGCGCTTGTTGACCTTCGTGATCGTCGGCGGCGGTCCGACTGGCGTCGAGCTGGCCGGAGCGATCGGCGAGATGAGCCGGACGACGCTCGCTCGCGACTTTCGCAACATCGACCCGGCGTTGACGCGAGTGATCCTGATCGAGGCCGGCCCGCGGATCTTGACCTCGTTCGAGGACAAACTGGCCAGCCGGGCGATGCGGGATCTCGAGGGCCTCGGGGTTCAGGTCTGGACCAACAGCTTGGTCACCAAGGTCGACGCCCACGGAGTCGAGGTCGGTGGCGAGCGGATCGAAGCCGCGACGGTGCTCTGGGCTGCCGGCGTCCAAGCAGCCGCGCTGGGGGCAACGCTGCCAGAGAAGCGCGATCGCCAGGGCCGGATTGAGGTCGGACCCGACCTCGCGCTGCCGGATCATCCAGAGGTGTTCGTGGCTGGCGACCTCGCCCACGCGAGCGACGAGCAGGGCCGGCCTTACCCAGGGCTCGCTCCTGTCGCGATGCAGCAGGGGCGATGGTTGGCGGACGCGATCCTGCGCGACATCGCGGGCCAACCGCGAGGCCGCTTCCACTACCGCGACAAGGGTCAGATGGCGACCATCGGGCGCCGCCGAGCGGTAGTCCAGACCAAGGGGCTGCGCTTCGGCGGGTTCTTTGCCTGGTGGACGTGGTTGCTGGTCCACATCTATTACCTGACGGGCTTTCGCAACCGGGTGTTGGTGCTGATCCAGTGGGCGTGGTCGTACCTGACCTTCGCCCGAGGAGCGCGGCTGATCGTCGACAAACAGTGGCGGCTTTACGGCCGCACGACCGATACGGCGCTGCCCGGGGTCGTGTCCGAGCCAGCCGCGCCGAGCCCTGCGGTCGGGAGCTCGGACTCGGTGAAGCCGCCGACGGGGCCGACGATTGGCAAGGCGGGCGAGCAGACGATCGCTGCGGTGCCCTGACGCGTCGCTGCCCACGCTCACTCGCGCGCCACTTTCTTGGCGGCCGAGGGCCCGAGGGTCGATAAGGGGAGCGAGGGCTCATGTACGTCTCGCTCCAGGACACCACCCACCCCGTCGAGCTCGCTGCGTTCTGGCTGCTCGAGTGCGATGCCTACTCGAGCGGCCTGAGGGCTCGCGTGCTCGAAGTGGTAGCTGAGGCCGACGTCGTCGAGATCGACCTCGGGGTGCCGGTGGTGGTGGTCGATTCGACCCCGACCCTGCTCGCCTGCGGTTGAGCGTTGCGCTCCTAGGCGGCCAGCTCGAACACCTTCGCCGCGCGAACTACCACGTGCACGCGCTCGCCCGGCGCGGCCTCGAGCGCTCGCCAGCGGTCGACCTCGACGTCGGCGATCAAGCGCTCGTCGAGCCCGCTCACCCGCAGCTCGACCCGCACCTGCGCGCCGACTCGTCGCGCTTCGACGATCTCTGCTGGGGCCGAGGACCCGGCGGGCGCCTGATCGGCCGAGCGCACGAGCAGCAGATCGCGGCGTCGGATCAGCGCCTCGGCCCGCGCACCCGCGGGCCCGCGGCCCTCGAACGCGAACGGTCCAAAGCGCCCGCGCTCGCCCTCGAAGCGGCCCTGCAGAACGTCGACCTCGTCCAAGAAGCGCAGCACGAACGCGTTCGCGGGCTCGTCTAGCACCTCGTCCGGCGTGCCGACTTGCTGGACCCGCCCTTCGTGAAGGACGACCACCCGGTCCGCGAGCTCGAGCGCCTCGTCGCGATCGTGGGTCACGAACACCGAGGTGATCGGCAGCTCGTGATGCAAGCGCCGCAGCCACGCGCGCAGCTCGGCCCGGACTCGGGCGTCCAGCGCCCCGAACGGCTCGTCTAGCAGCAACAGGCGCGGCCCGGGGGCGAGCGCCCGCGCGAGCGCAACCCGCTGCCGCTGCCCACCCGAGAGCTCGCGAGGAAAGCGAGCCCCGAGCCCCTCGAGCTGGACCAGCGCGAGCAGCTCTTCGACCCGCGCCGCGATCTGCTTGCTCGCGCGCTTGCGGACCTGCAGGCCGAAGCCGATGTTGTCGGCCACGCTCATGTGCTCGAAGAGCGCGTAGTTCTGGAACACGAACCCGATCCCCCGCTCGCGGATCGGCAGCTCGGCCAGCGCACGACCGTCCAGGCACACCCGCCCACGATCGGCCGGCAGCAGCCCCGCGATGATCGACAAGAGCGTGGTCTTGCCCGAGCCCGATGGCCCGAGCAGCGCGACCAGCTCGCGATCCGGCAGCACGAGGTCGATGTCGGTCAGCACCCGCTGACCACCGAGCCACTTGTCGACATGCTCGATCAGGACGTCCATGCGGTGTCACCTCCTCGCGCCTGCTCGGGCGCCGCAGCGTCGGGCTTGGTCCGGGTCAGCCGCACGAGCACCAAGCGCTGCACCGCGAGCGCCGCGAACGCGACGGCGAGCAGCAGCGTCGCCACGGCGAACGCTCCGGTCGCGTCGTACTCGCCGTAGAGCGCCTCGACGTGGAGCGAGAGCGTGTTCGTCCGGCCGCGCACGTGCCCGGACACGACCGACACCGCCCCGAACTCGCCGACCGCCCGCGCGGTCGCGAGCGCGATGCCATAGACCAGCGCCCAGCGGATCCGCGGCAGCGTGACCCGCAGCAGCATCTGCCAGCCGCTCGCCCCGAGGGTCAGGGCCGCCAGCTCTTGCTCGTCGCCTTGGCCCTCGAGCAGCGGCAAGAGCTCGCGGGCCAGCATCGGCGTGGTCACGAACACGGTCGCCAGCACCAGGCCCGGGAACGCGAACACGATCCGCAGATCGTGCTCCGCCAACCACCGACCCAGCTCGGTGTGGCCCCCGAAGAGCAGGATGAAGGCCATGCCCGCGATCACCGGAGAGACCGCGAAGGGCAGATCGATCAGGCTGACCAAGAGCCGCCGCCCGGGGAACTCGAACTTGGCCAGCGCCCACGCAGCCGCGAGCCCGAACGCGATCACCAGCGGCAGCGTGGCTCCGACGACCGCGAGCGTGAGCCCGACCGCGTGCGCCGTGTCGGGGCTGGTCAGCGCTCGCCACCACGGGCCCAGCCCATCTCCGAACGCGCCCTCGAGCACGACTAAGACCGGAACCAGCACGAGCACGACCATGACGCCTGCGCCGATCAGCACGAGGCCGATCCCGCCCGTGCCGGTCGAGCCCTGCGCAGGCTTTGGGTCGTGGCCACCGGCCCCAAGCCGCACGCTCCGCGCGGCGCGAGCTTGCAGCAGGTTGATCAGCACGAGCATCAGCAACGAGATCACCAGCATCACCAACCCGAGGGCCGTCGCCGCCGGATAGGCGAACTGCTCGAGCTCGGTCATGATCAGCAGCGGCACGATCTCGGTCTTCATCGGCATGTTGCCGGCGATGAAGATCACCGAGCCGTACTCACCGAGCCCGCGCGCGAACGCGAGCGCGAAGCCGGTCAGCGCCGCCGGGCGGACCTGCGGCAGCACGACCCGAAAGAAGGTCTGCCAGCGCGAGGCCCCGAGCAGCATCGCGGCCTGCTCCTGCGCGGGATCGATGGCGGCGAGGACCGGCTGGACCGCACGAACCACGAAGGGCAGCCCGACGAACACCAGCGCCAGGACCACGCCCATCCGCGTGTACGCGACCTCGATCCCGAGCCGCTCGAGCAGACCGCCGAGCGGTCCCGTGCGCGCGTAGACGGCTGTCAGCGCGATGCCTGCGACCGCGGTCGGCAGCGCGAAGGGTAGATCGACCAGCGCGTCGACGATCGCCCGACCGGGGAAGCGCCGACGCACGAGCGCCCACGCGACCACCGTGCCCACGGTCATCGCGACCAGACCCGCGGCCGCCGACGCGCCGAAGCTCAGCGCGAACGCCCGCGACGCGCGAGGGCTCGAGACCAGCGCCCACAGCTCGTCGAACGACAGACGCAGGCCTCCGACCACGATCGCCGCGAGCGGGATCAGGACGAACGCGGACAGGTGCAGCAACGTCCAGGACAGCGAGAGCCGCAGCCCTGGCAGGACGTGACGCGCAGGCGAGGCCATGACGGGATTGCGAGCTAGCCCCGGACCTGCTCGAGATAGATCCGATCGAACTCCCCGCCGTCGGCGAAGTGCCGCTCGTGGATCACCTTCCAGTCGCCGAAGCGCTCGGTCGCCGAGAAGCGCTCGAGCCGAGGGAAGCGATCACCGAGCTCGGCCAGCAGCTCGAGGTTGCTCGGGCGATAGTGGTGATCGGCGACCAGCTGCTGCGCGTCGGCCTCGTAGAGCCGCTCGAGGTAGATCCGCGCGAGCGCGGTGGTCCCGTGGCGAGCGGCGTACTCGTCGACCACGGCGACCGGCGGCTCGGCCAAGATGCTGATCGAGGGCACGACGATCTCGACCGACCCGCCGAGCTTCTGCACGGCCAGGCGAGCCTCGTTCTCCCAGGTCAGCAGCACGTCGCCGATGCCTCGCTCGACGAAGGTCGTTGTCGATCCGCGGGCGCCCGAGTCGAGCACCGGGACGTGGGCGAAGAGCTCGCGCACGAACTCGCGGGCGCCTGCCTCTGCGCCCCGCCGCTCGCCGTGGTCCCACGCGGCGAGGTAGTTCCACCGAGCCCCGCCCGAGGTCTTCGGGTTCGGCGTGATGACCTCGACGCCTTCGCGCACGAGGTCGTCCCAGCCACGGATCCGCTTTGGGTTTCCCTCGCGAACCAGCAGCACGATCGTGGACGTGTAGGGGCAGCTCGCGTTCGGCAGCCGAGCCTGCCAGTCGCGCGCGAGCAGCTTGCGCTCGGCCAGCTGATCGATGTCGTGCGAGATCGCGAGGGTCACGACGTCGGCCTCGAGCCCGTCCAGCACCGCGCGGGCCTGCTTGCCGCCGCCGCCGTGCGACTGCTCGATGGTCACGTCGCGCTCGACCTGATCCCGCCGCCACTGCGAGAAGAGCCGGTTGTAATCGGCATACAGCTCGCGGGTCGGATCGTAGGAGACGTTGAGCAGACGATCGCCGCTCGAGCCCCGGCAGCCGGCCAGCGCCAGCGCCCCGCCAACCCCCAGCATGCCGCGGACGAAGTGCCGACGGGACACGCCAGCATTTTCTCGGTTACTCATGAGTTTTTAATCGAGCTGCGAGTCGCTTTCGGTCTGGAAATCGAGCAATTCATATGCCAACCTAGTAACGCCTCGATTTCAAAGTGCTTCAGAACATCTACCCATGACTGCTGATAGCGTTCCAGGAAATATCACGGATGTTCGAGGACATATCATGGCCGTCCATGATCTTCCGGTGAGCAATGGTTTATTGCCCGAGTTGGGGCTGCTCGGAGACCTCGAGCTCGAGCCCCGCACGCTGCTCGTCCAGCTATCTCGCCGCAGCGGGATCCGAGCGCTCCGGCTCTTTCATCACGACAGCGGCGAGCTGCACGAGCTCGCCGCTTGGCCAGGACGCGAGCTCGCCACAATCGCGCTCAGTCCCGGATCGGTGGCACGGTTGCAGCGAGCCCGCACACGCGGGCGCGTACGCCTGCTGTCGAGCAAGGCGCGTCGGATCTGGCAGCCGCTGCTGCCGGCCGACGACGCCGCGATCATGCTCGAGCTGGTCGTGGATCAACGGCTGATCGGGCTGCTGACGATCACGCCCGAGCCGAGCTGGATCGACGCTGCGGCGAGCTCGGAAGACTGGTTGGAGCAGCGGCTCGGGCCTTGGCTGGCGCCCTTGACCGCACGAGTTCGCCTGCACGCGCTCGAGCGCGAGCTCGCTCGCCTGCGCGAGCAGATCGAGGCAGGTCAGCGGCAGCGGCTCGAGGCCCTGACCTTCGACTCCGAGCGACACGAGATCGTCGGCGCGAGCGGAGGCCTGCGCCAGGTGATGGAGCGGGTCGAGATGGTCTGCGGCTCCGATGTCCCAGTCCTGCTGTTTGGCGAGACCGGCTCGGGCAAAGAGGTGATCGCACGAGCGCTCCACGAGGGCTCGCCGCGCCGGCGCGAGCCCTTCGTGCGGGTCAACTGCGGCGCGATCCCGGCCGAGCTGATCGACTCGCAGCTCTTCGGTCACGAGCGCGGCTCGTTCACCGGCGCGACCGAACTGCGCAAGGGTTGGTTCGAGCGAGCCAGCGGCGGCACGCTCTTCCTCGACGAGGTCGGCGAGCTACCGCTCGCCGCTCAGGTCCGCCTGCTCCGGGTGCTGCAAGACCACACGATCGAGCGGGTCGGCGGCCAGACGCCGGTGCGCGTCGACTGCCGGATCGTCGCTGCCACGCATCGCGATCTGCCCGCGATGGTCCAGACCGGCCAGTTCCGCGAGGACCTCTGGTATCGCCTCGCCGTGTTTCCGCTGGTGATCCCGCCGCTGCGCGAGCGACCGATCGATATCCCGCCCCTGGCTCGCTACTTCGCGCGTCGGGCAGTTCGCTTCGGGCTGCCCCCCTGCACGCCGAGCGAGGCGGATCTCCAGCTCCTGCTCGCGTATGACTGGCCCGGCAACGTGCGCGAGCTGGCGGCGGTGATCGATCGCGCGGCGATCCTCGGCCGCGGTCGCCACCTCGACATCGAGACGGCGCTCGGAGCCACGCGGCTCGACGACGACACCCGCCGACGCGAGCCGCTCGTCACCAGCGAGCCACCGCCCGCCACCCCGCGCAGCAGCGCGGTCGCGACCCTCGATGAAGCGATGCGGGTGCACATCGAGACGGTGCTCTCGCTCTGCGAAGGCCGGATCGAGGGCCCGCGAGGCGCCGCGCGGATGCTCGACATAAACCCGCACACGCTGCGCTCGCGCATGCGCAAGCTCGGGCTCGACTGGCAGCGCTTTCGACCGCTCATCCCGGAGTGAGCAGCAGCTCGCGGACCAGCGCCGAGCGATCGATGAACTCGGTCGTGCAGGGCTTGCCCGGGCAGTGGTGCAGCTCGGCCTCGCTCGCGGCGTGGCCGAGCCGAACCAGCGTCGACGAGCGGGTCCCGTAGTCGAGCGGAGCGGCGTGCACACACATCGCGTCGAGGCCGATCCAGTCGCCCGGCGGTGGCTCGCTGCCCCGCCGATCGTGGTCGGCGAGAATCCTCCGTAGGTCATCGACGCTCGGCCGCGGGCCCGCGGCCAGCTCGCGCGCC
>CBFGLP010000867.1:0-2075 GCA_965649595.1 uncultured Myxococcales bacterium
CAGGCGCAGATCATGGTGCTCGCGGCGATGGCCGACGGCGCCAGCACGATCCGCGAGACGATCTTCGAGAACCGCTTCATGCACGTGCCCGAGCTCAACCGGCTGGGCGCCAACGTGATGGTCAGCGGCAACACGGCGATCATTCGGGGCCCGACCGAGTTCTCCGGCACGACCGTGATGGCGACCGACCTTCGGGCCAGCGCCTCGCTCGTGCTCGCGGGCCTCGTGGCCGAAGGCACCACCGAAATCCGCCGTGTCTACCATATCGACCGCGGGTATGAGGCGATCGAGGAGCGTCTGCGCCCCCTCGGCGCCCGGATCACGAGGTATCATGGCGCCGGTGGCTGAGCCCTCTCGCCGCAAGCGGCCTGTCGGCAAGCGCTCGAGCGCTGCCGGGCCCTCGCGTGGTCGAGCGCCCGAGCTACCGAGTCGGGT
Organism: uncultured Myxococcales bacterium; assembly: GCA_965649595.1. Lineage (GTDB taxonomy): Bacteria > Myxococcota_A > Polyangia > Nannocystales > Nannocystaceae > Plesiocystis. The sequence continues at coordinate 436 of CBFGLP010000867.1, forward strand.
GCCCGCCCCCGAGCAACAGCTGACCTGGGCGCTGCCGAAGGGTCGGATCCTCGAGCAGGCGCTGCCCTTGTTGGCCGCCGCGGGGCTCGACTTGGCGACCGCGATCGATGAGGCCGATCGCCGCCTGCTCTTCGAGTTGCCCGAGCTCGGCGCGCGGGTGCTCTTGGTCAAGCCCGTCGACGTCCCGACCTACGTCGAGCATGGCATCGCCGACCTCGGGATCGCTGGTCTCGACACGCTGCTCGAGCAGGGCAGCGACCTCTACGAGCCCGTCGATCTCGGCATCGGTCGCTGCCGGCTCGCCGTCGCGGGCCCGCGCGATCGACCGGCCCGCCTGCAACGCGGCATGACCTTGCGGGTCGCCACCAAGTATCCCACCTGCGCGCTGCGGCACTATCGAAGCCGCGGCATCCAGCCCGAGATCATCCCGCTCTTCGGCTCCGTCGAGCTCGGGCCGATCACCGGCCTCGCCGATCAGATCGTCGACCTGGTCGAGAGCGGCGAGACGCTCCGGCAGAACAACTTGGTCGAGGTCGAGACGGTCTGCGAGGTCAGCAGCCGCTTGGTCGTCAACCCCGCGAGCCTGCGCCTGAAGGAGGCCGCAGTGTCGCGCACCATCGCCGCCATTCGTGCCGCCGTCGAGGCTCGCACGCTGGCACGGAAGGCAGTCGCTTCGTGAGCCTGTTCGGGCGCAACAAGAACAAGGGCAAGGTTCCCCCCGGCGAGCCCCCGGGAGAGTTGGTTCGTCAGGCCTTCGAGGAGCTGCGCGTTCACGTGCGCCTGCGCGAGCAGGGCATCGGTAACGATGCCGCCTACGCCAAGAAGCTGCTCGACACGATGCCCGAGCTGGTGCCCTTCGGCTCGAATCAGTACGTGGCGGTCCGAGCGGTGCTCGACTGGGATCACCAGCTCCCGAGCGAGTACACGCTCCTGCGCATCTACGCCGCCTACTCGAAGCACGAGGCGCGCTTGCTCGACACACAGATCCGCGGACGCGAGCAGACGATCGCGACGGACAACGTGTATCCCGAGTTCGACCTGCCCGATTATGGCGATCTCGACGCGAGCGAGACCTATATCGCGGTCCTGCGCCCCAACCACACCGAGTTCGAGGAGTTCCGGTTCTTCAGCGACTGGCGCAAGGAAGTCCGCCCGCCGATCGCCCGCGCGGCGTTGTCGGCGGTCAAGGGGCTGGAGAGCTATCAAGAGGCCTATCGTCGCCGCCAGAACGACGCGCTCGGCTCGGCCGTCGTGGTCGGGTGGGTGCCGCCATGCCTCGCCCACTCCGAGGCGTGGGCGGTCGAGATCTGGCTGGTCGTGGAGTTCGACGGGCAGGTCGGCAAAGCCAAGGTGTTCATGGTCGACAGCGAGAGCCTGGAGGTCACGCGCGAGTACGTGACCGAAGTGCACGTGCCCTAGCGCTTCGCTCCGGGCCCAAGGTGAATGAGGCCCCCTGCTGGGGGCCAGCGAGCGACTGCGAGCCCGGAACCAGCCCACCGAGGTCGCGGCGCGACCTCGCGGCCGCGAAAGCGGCCGTGCGTGGCAGAGTGCACGATGGCTGCGGGGGGCATGATGGCTCATAATCGACCGGTGCGCGAAGCCGACTCCTCTGCCACTCCCGCCGCGTCCGACACTAGCTC
>CBFGLP010000868.1:0-12740 GCA_965649595.1 uncultured Myxococcales bacterium
TAGCGATTGCGAGCCACGAGCACCAACCACTGCCCGAGGATCTCCGCGTTGCCCGACGCCGTGAACCCGAACGTGCGATCGAGCTCGCCCATCTGCTCGACCGTGAGCGACTCGGGCAGCGAGCGGAGGAAGTGCAGCCAATGCCAGGGCGACCAGCCCTTGGTCGAGATCTTCCCCGCCGCCAGCTCGCCAGCGCTCCACTGCTTGGCCGCTAGCTCGACCGCGTCGAGGGCCGCAGCGTCGGGCTCGGGGGCGGTGGTTGGGAGCCCGCCGCCATCGATCCACTCGGCGAGCGCGAGTGGATCGAAGCCCCCGGGGACCGGATGCTTGGCGAGCAGATCACGAGTGACCGCGTCGAGGAACTCGTCGGTGTCGACGCTGCCGAACGCGTGGCTGGCAAACCAGTCCTTGACGAAGGCGTCGAACACCTCGCGCCCGTAGGTCTCCTCGAGCTTGCGCAGCAGCAACGCGCCCTTCTCGTAGGGCACCGACGAGAAGTTGGCGTCGGGATCGTGGCCGACCAAGTCGGTGCGCAGGCGCTGGAACTCGGGCGGGACCAGCTCGTGATCGGCGAGCTCGTTCAGCAGCTCGGCCTTGCCCACGCGCGCCTCGATCTCGGCCCGCTCGCGCCCGTAGATGGCTTCGACGATGCGCCGCTCGAAGTAGACGGTGAAGCCCTCGTTGAGCCACAGGTCGCCCCAGGTCTGATTGGTCACGAGGTTGCCGGACCACGAGTGGGCGAGCTCGTGGGCGATCAGCGAGACCAGCGAGCGATCCCCAGCGAGGATCGTCGGGGTCGCGAAGGTCAAGCAGGGGTTCTCCATGCCGCCGAAGGGGAACGCGGGCGGCAGCACGAGCACGTCGTAGCGGCCCCAGGCGTAGGGTCCGTAGAGCGCCTCGGCCGAGGCGAGCATCGCCTCCATGTCGGCGAACTCGCTGGCGGCTTGCTCGACCACGACGGGGTCGGCCCACACGGCGGTCCGCTCGCTCAGCTCGCGCCGCTCGAGATCGCCGACCGCGAGCGCGAGCAGGTAGGCGGGCACCGGCTTGGGCATGACGAAGCGGAAGGTCCGGCTCGACTCGCCCTCTTCGTGGGCCAGCTCCTCGGAGTGGGCCGCGGCCATGACCGCCGTGAACGGGGCATCGACGATCACCTCGGCGTCCCAGGTCGTGCGGATGCCGGGGCTGTCCTGCGAGGGCATCCACGAGCGGGCGTGGATCGCCTGCGACTGGCTGTAGAGGAAGGGCAGCTTCCTGCCGGCGGTCTGCTCGGGCGAGAGCCACTGCAGACCGGTCGCGCTCGGGCGGGTGGCGTAGGTGATCCGCACGACGTCGACGCCCTCAGGCAGCTCGACGACCAGCGGCTGACCCAAGCCCGCTTCGGCGGGATCGAGCTGCCACTTCACCTCGCGAAACGCCGAGTCGCTGCGCCGCGGGGCCAGCTCGGGCACACCCCGAGCGCCGGGCTGGGGCGCGAGCGCTGCGGCGCTGACCTGCTTGATGTCGAGATCGCGGACGTCGAGCCGCAGTGGGGCGCTGCGGTCCGTGCGTTCGAGCAGCAGCAGCGCGTCGCCCGTGAGCGTCTCGGCGTCGAAGTCGACCACCCATGAGAGCCCGAGGTGGACGACGCGGACCTGATCTGGCCGCGCGAACGAATGTGGGTCCTGACGCTTTCGAGCCGCTTCGTGAGGATCGGGCGCGTGCTCGGGCTCGGCGACACGAGGGGTGGTCGGTCCGGTGTCTTCGGGCATCGGTTCGCGTTCGGCTGCGGAGCCTTGCTCGGGTGATGGACATGCGGCCAGCGCGAGCACCAGCGCGAGCGCCAAAGAAGAGATTCGAGTGTTCACCAAGCCCCCTGCTAGCGCGGCACGCAGATCCTCGACGTGTATTGGCGGGTCGGATCGTCGGGGTTCGGCGCCACATAGATGCCGTCGACCCCGGTCTCCACGCACTTGTAGTTGTCCCGGCAGTCCGAGTCGCGGTCGCACTTGCGACGGCAGCTGGTCCGCGCCCGGATCTCGTCGGCGCACAGGCCCTCGGGTAGGCACACCTCATCGGGTGTGCACTGATCCGAAACTTCGGCCTCGCACTCGCTCGAGGACATGTCCTCGCACTCGGGGTCGCACGCGACCGAGAGGAACTCGGTCGCGTAGACCTTCACGCACACGGCCTCGCGCGGGCACACGCCGTAGCTGCAGTTCTCGACGATGCACTCGCCCTCGCCCTTGGGATCGCGAGGTGCGTTCGAGATGTCGCACTGCCGGACCACCCGCAGGCCACAGTCGTACGCGCGCTTGCAGGGGTCGCCGACCTTGGGCTGACAACCGAACAGTGCCGAGAGAGCGAGCGCAAGGGGCGCTAAGCAGGTCATTGCCCCGAAGGTCAGGGGGTGCGACGGGCGGCGGGGCATGAGCCGGCGGAGTGTACCCGCCCTGTTCGAATGCGCCCAGCGGGTGATGTCCCGATCGATTTCCGTCGAACTCCCCGCTTGGATCTCGCTTCCAGACGCGCGTATCGTGGCGACAGCGGTCCGCGCCCGCTCGAGTCCGGATGACCCTCGACGAATTCCTTCGCGCGCTCGAGACCCTGATCGACGAGCAGGCCCAGGACGACGATCCCGGTGAGGGCAACTTTGGTTGCGAGGACTGCCGGGCTTGTTACAGCTGCCGCTTCTGTGTCGGCTGCGACTCGTGCGAGGACTGCACCTACTGCGAGGAGTCGCTCGAGTGCACGAGCTGCACGCAGTCGAAGCGCTGTGTCGGCTGCGAGAAGGTCAGCTACTGCGAGGACTGTCGCGACTGCAAGGCGTCGCGCTACCTGACGCTGTGTGTCGACTGCACCGACTGCGTGCACTGCCTCGCTTGCGTCGGGCTGCAAGGGGCCGAGTTCTACGTGCTCAACCAGAAGTGCAGCCGCAAGGAGTACTTCGCGTTGCTGCGTCAGGTGCAAGAGCTCGTCAAGCAGCGGCTCGAGTCCGGCTGGCGACCGAACATGATCGGGCTCGCCAGCGACATCCTCGATCTCGCCGCGGCGGGTCGTGACGCCGAGCTGACCAGCTCTCCTTGGCTGGACGAGCGCGAGCTGCCTCGCGCCCAAGCGGCGGTTGTCCGCGAGCGTGGGGCCGAGCCGGCCAGCGCTCACGTCGACGCGCTCGGGCGTGTGCCGGCGCGCGATCGCTGGTCCGACGACGAGCTGCGCGAGCCCGCCATGCCTACGCGAGCCGTTCGGCCCGAGCGCTCGCTGACCCGCTTCGCGGAGGAGCTCGAGATCGACGACGAGCTCGCGCTCGACGATCGCTACGACGATCGCTACGACGAGCCAGACGGATACGGCGAGTACGGCGACTCGCCGACGATCGCCCGAGCGCGTGGCCGCGATGGCTGGGACGAGAGCGACGTGCCGGTCCGCGGCGAGCAGCTGCCGACGCAGCCCTTCGGCCCGGACGGGCCGACGAAACCCTTCTCGGCCGCCGGGGGACTGGCCAGGCCCGCCTCCGCGCGCAGCCAGAGCCCCGATCCTCGCGCGAGCCAGGCGAGCCAAGCGACCCGCTCGACCGCGCGAGCCGAGAGCACGCGCCCGCGAATGCCCGCGCGTCCGCCCGAGCCACCCGATCCACCGGAGCAGGATCGTCCGCGCTCGCGTGAGCGCTGGGAGGACAGCCACGCCGAGACGGCGGCCCGGGCCGAGGGCGCGAGCACGTCGGGCGTACGACGGCGGATCGAGGACACACCGGGTCGGGACCCGAGCACCTCGGGCGTGCGGCGACGCTACGAGGACACCGGAAGTCGGGACGCGAGCACGTCGGGCGTGCGACGGCGGATCGAAGAGCCAGCTCGCCCGGCGCCCGCACCTGCTGCGACCGCACCTGGTCGTGGCAAGCCCGTGGATCCCTGGATCGATGACGAGGACGTGCCCGAGTCGCAAGATCGCGAGCCCTCGTCGCCCTGGCTGGACGACGAGGCGAGCAGGAACCGGCGAGCCAAGCGAGCGAGCTTGCGCAGCGCTGGTCGTCCGCGTCGCAAGCCGGACTCGGGGCCCGAGGCCAGCGTGTCGAGCACGGGCACCTACCGAACGGGCAAGGCTCCCCAGCAGCGCGGGGACTCGGGACGTGACGAGGGCACTCGCACGGGCCTTCGCATGGGTCGTCGACCCAAGCGGGGCTGAGGCATCGACTGATCCCGTCGACCGGTGACTCGTGCCCCCTGATGTGAAGAGGGGCGCACGGTGCGATGGTCGCGCGTGATTCGAACCGGAGTCAATCCGTCACCCAGTGCGCCGCATGGGCCATGAGGTCGGGTAGCATCGCGGCGAACCCCACCCCGAGCTGGGCCGGGGCTCGACGAGGTCCGCCATGCTTCAGTCACACTCGCTTCGCTTGGGTCTCTTCGCTGGCCTGATCGGCCTGCCCCTGTTCGCGCTCGGTTGTCCCGATCCAGAGGCGCGCTTCGACGAGTTCGTCGACGCAACGAAGGATCAGCGCATGGACGCTGGTGAGGAGAGCACCGATACGGGCGAGTCGGACTCGGGCGAGTCGGACTCGACCGACACTGGCGAGCCCGAGACGCTGCCCGACATGTCCGGCATCTACCTGCTCGCGCTCGAGACCGCGTTGGGCCCGGACCTGCCGCTGCAGTTCATCGTCACGTTCAACATGGAGGTCGCGCCCGACGGCCAGAGCGGGACCGGGGACTTCCAGTTCCAGCCGCTGAGCCTCATTCAGGGCTCACAGCTCGAGCCGCGCGAGTGCCTCGACGAGATGCTGACCTTCAACGACATCCCGATCGACGCCGAGGGCAACTTCGAGATCGACATGGGCGTGGTCGAGGTCACCGGCATGGCCAACCCGGTCACCGGCAGCGACATCTCGGCCAGCTTGGTCGTCGCGGGCCGCATCCTCTACGAGGGAGCCTACTGCGGCGAGATCACCGGCATGTTGATGAGCCCGCTCGAGTACGACCTCGCGGGCTCGACCTTCGCCGCGATCCGTCTCGCCGACGACGGCTGCAACCCGGCCACGCTGCCGACCGAGTTCCCCTACAAGTGCAACCAGGTCCCGCCGGAGCCCGCCGGCGACGGCGATGGCGACACCACCGACACGGGGACCGACACCACGACCGGCTGAGCCCGCCCCTGCACAACGCACGCCTGCGACCTGCGACCCGCGAAAGACCGACCATGACCCTGCACCGCGCGCGCTCCTCCTATCTCCGCTCGACCGCTCTCGCCTGGACCACCACGCTCGCCTCGATTGGCGGCGTCGGGCTGTGGTCTAGCGACGCCGAGGCCTCCGGCCTCGGTACCGCTCGCTTCGGTGGCGAGCACGGCCACCCGACCACCGAGAACGCGACCGCCCTCTACTACAACCCAGGCGCGATCGGCCTGTCCAAGGGCACGCACTTCTACGTCGACGGCATGATCGCCTTCCGTGGCGTCAGCTATGACCGGCCCGACAGCGCCGTCGATCCGCAGAGCGTCGCTCCGGGTGCGCCCAACGTCAGCCTCACCGAGGCCCCCGGGGCCAACAGCGGCACGGCCACGCTCTTCAACGTCGTCGGTGCGCCCTTCATCGGCGCGACCTCGGACTTCGGCACCGACTGGCTCTACGGCGGCGTCTCGTTCTCGGTCCCCTTTGGCGGCGGCGCCAAGTGGGACAAGAACGAGAAGTTCAAGGACGATCCGATGTTCGCGGGCGCCTACGACGGCCCGCAGCGCTGGTATGCGATCGACGGCACGATCCGGTCGATGTACATCACCGGCGCGCTGGCGTTCAAAATCAAGCCCGCTCGCCTCGTCATCGGCATCAGCGGTAGCGCCATCCGCAACTCGATGGACAGCATCCGGGCCCGCAACGCCGACGGCACCGACAACCTGGTGTCCGGCAACATGCCCGAGAGCTTCGTGCTCAAGGAGGGCCGCAGCTGGCTCAAGGCCGACGGCTGGACGGGCGGCTTCGCGGTCGGCCTCGCGTCCGAGGCGATCGAGGACGTGCTGTGGATCGGCGCCTCCTATACCAGCCAGCCCGGCGTGGCCGGTGGCAGCACCATGAAGGGCACGCTGATCAACCTGTTCGCCAACGCGGCCGAGCCGAGCGAGACCAAGGTGCTGGTCACCCAGACCTTGCCCGACATCCTCCGGTTCGGCTTCCGCGTCCGCCCGATCCCCAAGCTCGAGCTGCGGGTGTTCGCCGACTACTCGCGCTGGTCGGTGTTCGACAAGCAGTGCGTGATGATCCAGCCCGAGGGCGACGACCCCGATCCCAAGTGCAACTTCGACAACGCCGACAAGGCGCTCGAGGAGCCCGAGAGCTTCGGTGGCCCCGGTGATGGCGTCGTCGGCGTGACCCAGCACCTGCCGCGCTTCTGGAAGGACGCGGGCGGCGTGCGGGTCGGCGTCGGCTACTGGTTCATCGACTCGCTCGAGACCTACATCGGCCTCGGCTACGACAGCTCGGCGATCCCGGTCGAGACCGTCGATCCGGTGCTCTTCGACATGGACAAGATCAGCGTCTCGGTCGGCACGCTCTGGCAGGCGCACAAGCACGTCGCGATGGGCGTGACGCTGACCCAGCTGATCTACTTCCCGCTCGATACCAAGGGCAAGAACGTGCTCAACGACTTCGCGGCGCCGACTCGGCAGCCGGACGCGAACGGCGTGTACAAGCAGTGGTTGACGGTCGGCAACCTCTACTTGGACATCTCGTTCTGAGCCATTCGGCTTGAAGAGAGGAGCGCACCGGCTCTGGTCGGTGCGCTCTTTCATTTGACGATTGGCTGCGACATTTCACGGATGGCCACGGCAATCGCTGGGTGATTCATGATAGTTCCTGGCAATATTCCTCACCATTCGATTTCGTGAATGCTGATTGAGATATCGGCGAACAGGCTTGCGTGTCGCCTTCCGAGCTGACAATGCTGGTCGATGAAGGGCTGGCAGACATGGACAGCTTCGATACCGACGTCGTCGTAATTGGATCAGGCTTTGGCGGATCGGTCGCTGCGCTGCGCTTTTCCCAAGCTGGCGAGCGCGTGGTCGTGCTCGAGCGTGGCCCCTGGGTCACCCGGGAGAGCTTCGTCGGCGGCCTCGACTTCTTCTGGATGCCCCACCGCAACCGCTTCGGCATGAACGACCTTCGCAGCCGCGGCAAGACGGTCACTCCCTGGGTTGGCGCGGGTGTCGGCGGCGGGTCGCTCGTCTACGCCGGCACGCTCAAGCGCTTGGACGACTGGACCGGCTTCCCTGCGACGCTCGGCAGCGAGGACCTGGGCCGCTGGTACGACGTCGCCGAGCAGATCATGCGGCCCTCGAAGTACCCCGATTGGTCCCCCTACGCGGACAATCGCACCGCGCGGCTGCTCTACGAGACGGCGGCCAAGCTGCGCGGGGACACGAACGTCGAGGACCCGGTCGTCGACGCGGGCGCGGTCGAGCTGGCGATCAGCTTCGCCCCTCCGGGCGTGACCAACGAAGAATTCATCAACGTCCACGGCGCGCCGCAGCGCTACCATCACCCCTACGAGCAGGCGATCCTCGGCGGTGACATCGACGCCAAGAACAGCCTCGACAAGAATTACCTGCACCTCGCCCAAGCCCGCGGCGCCGAGATCCGCCCGATGTGCGAGGCCGAGCGCATCGAGCCGCTACCCGGTGGGGGTTACCGGATCAACTACAAGCGCTGGATCAGCGAGCCGACGCGGACGCGACGCTGGCTGCGTCGGTGGCTGCCGCGCTCGATTCGCCCCTCGGACAGCGCCGGATCGATCACCGCGCGTCGTGTGGTCCTCGCGGCGGGCTGCGTCGGCTCGACGGAGCTGCTGCTGCGCAGCCGCGACCATCACCGAACGCTGCCTTCGCTCTCGCCAGCGCTCGGCCGCAAGTACACCACGAACGGCAACTTCATCAGCCTGATGTTGCCCTTTCGCGGGGTGCTGCTCGGCTGGCTCGGCTTCCTCGTCGCGGTCTGGGCCGCCTTCGCGCAGGTCTGGTGGCTCGCGGCAATTAGCGCCGCGGTCTATCTCGCGACCATGGCGCTCTCGCGTGGGCCCTTCGATCCCGACCTGGGCACCACCAACAGCGACTACATCCGCTTTCGCGGGCCAGACGGCAAGGGCAGCGTCTTCGTCGAGAGCGGTCGCTACCCCACACCGGAGCGGCTGGCAGCCGGGTTGGTGCTGAGCATGCTCAGCGGGTATCGGCCGCATCGCTATCGCGAGATCGTGCGGGTCACCAGCTGGGTTCGCAGCTTGCCGCCCTTCTCGTTGCTGGCGCGGAGCTGGCCGATCCCGCTGCTACAGATGGGCCGGGATAACGCGACCGGGCACTTCGAGCTGGATCCGAGTGGCAACGCGATCATCCAATACGACACCGCCGCCAACCACGACTTCTACGCCTATCTCGACCGGCTCGGGAAGCGGGTAGCGAAGGCTGCGAAGGCGTATTGGTTCCCGAACGGCCTGTTTCGGCTGACCGGCAAGCTCGAGGTCTCCCACAACCAAGGTGGGGTGCCGATGGGCGAGCACGTCGGCGAGGGTGTGGTCGACCACGCGGGGCGGGTGTTTGGGTATGACGACTTGATGGTGCTCGATGGATCGATCATTCCGGTATCACCGGGGCCAAATCCGGCGTTCACGATTCTAGCGATCGCCGAACGGGCGATGAGCGTCGTCACCCGGCAGATCGTCACCGGGCCGATTCGCGCCGAGGTCGATCAGCCGAACTTCGCCAGCACCGGCACGTGATCCGAGGGCGAATCCCAATCCCGTGGCTCATAATCATGCACGACCTCCGTGCACCGCTCGAGCAGCTCCCGCGTCGCATAAACATAATCAATCCGCATCCCATGCCGCTTCTCCCACCCCGCGGCTCGATAATCGAACCAAGTATAGTGCCCACCCTCCTCCTGGTGCTTGCGGAAGCAATCGAACAACCCCCACCGCTCGATCTTCTCCAGCGCCGCGTGCTCGACCGGGGTGAAGTGCGTGCACCCCTGCATCGCCTCCACGCTCCACACGTCCCGCGCGTCGCGGGCGATGTTGAAGTCTCCGCACAAGATCAGCTGATCGTCGGGCGTGTGCTTGGCGACTAGCTCCCCGTGCAGCCGCTCGAGCCACTCGAGCTTGTACTCGAACGCGTCGCTGCCCACCGCCGTGCCGTTCGGCACATACAGGCAATACACCCGCACCCCGCCGATCGTCGCCGCCAGGATCCGCGCGTGGCGGTCCGCGGGCCCCTCGGCGAAGCCCCGCTGCACGTCGGTCGCCTTGTGCTTGCTCAGGATTGCAACCCCCGCCTGGCTCTTGCTCCCGTGGATCTCGACTTTGTAGCCGAGCTCCATGAAGGGCACGCGGGGGAACAGCGCGTCCTCGACCTTGGTCTCTTGCAGGCAGACGATGTCGGGCTGATGGTCGTCGATGAACGCGAGCACGTTGTCGAGCCGAGCTCGGATCGAATTGACGTTCCACGTCAGCAGCGTGAAGGAGCGGGACATCGGCGGCGAGCGTACTCGCTGGGCCGATGCCCGCAAAGCAGGGCCGGCTCGTTGAGGTCTTGCGCAGCAGCTCTTCCAGCGCGCGCGGATGCCCATGCCTGGGATCAGGGGCCAACCGCAGACTTGCTGTTGCTGCCGGTGTAGTCGATCTCCTCGGCCAGCGCGTGGCCCCGATCGAGCCGGCATCCGCGCCCGCACGATCCCTAGCTGGAGCTGCGGGTGTTCGCCCACTACCCGCGCTGGTCGGTGTTCGACAAGCAGGTCAGCTCGCGGCGTCCTCGATCTGCAGCCACAGCGACAGATCGTCTCCGCAAGCAGCTCCGTCCCGAGATGCAGACGTTCGCCCCGGCTGGCAACGCCGAGGGTAAGCGCTACACCCCATTCCGGCACACGTGCGAGGAGCTCCGCCGGTTGCTCGAGCGCGTCGGCCCGTTGATCGTCCGAGAGGCCGTTGACCGTCCGAGAGGCCGTTGACCGTCTCGCCGGGGTCCACCACTACGCCAACGAGGCCAGCGCCCGTGGGTCGCTGCTGGACGTGGTCGAGCGCGGGCTCATCGAAGGCGTGGAGGTCTAGCATCGCGGCCGACCGCTACCAGCGTTGTTGCGGATCGCCGGGGACGAGCGCGAACCAGTCACGGAGCGAGCGGGGCCAGTGAGTTACCGCGGCCAGGCCAGCCCACGGCAGGGCCGCATGAACTTCGGGTAGCGTTGCCGTGGGGCGTGGCCAATAGGGCCGCACCATGGGTCGCCGTGCGCGACCCGAATCGCATGGCCATGCCGCAAAGATGTCGCGTGCCTGCGAGCGGACCTGCCGATCGCAGGCACGCGACTGCTTCTATTCGGTCGCTACGCTCTGCACGATCCTGGCGACCGCGAGCGGGCTCAGGGATACATCCCGCGCAGATTGTTCTGGAAGTTGAACAACCAGGTGTCGTGCCCGAGGTAGTGATTCGGCGAGGGATTGCTGCCCGTCGTGCAGGTGCCGCAATCTTGCCATTGCGCGTGGCCGATCAGGTAGGCGGTGCCCTCTTCCCAGACCGGCCCACCCGAGTTTCCGGGCGAGATGTCGCAGCCGGACCGGAACTTCGCCGTGCCGCTGGTCCACGCCGAGACCTCGCAGGGGGCCGAGCTGTCGCGGTAGTAAGCTTGGTTGACACAACTGGCCGGCGCCTCGGCGGGCGTGCAGCCGGGGTAGCCACCGCTTTGCAGCTCCATGGAGATGTCGTCGCCGACCAGGCCCTTGTAGCCGAACCAGCTGTGCCAGGTGTCGCCGTTCCAATCGGTCGGGAGGATCAGGAGCGCCCAATCCGCCCACGTGCATTCATTGAAGTTGTTGCGATAGCCCCACCAAGGATCGCCCCCGGACGACGTCGCGCACGAGTCCGACAGGAATTGGCCGCCGTAATGGAATGTCGACGTGTTGACCGAGACCGGAATCGTGGCCGCGTCGCGGCGGTAGTCGAACGTCACCGTGCCCGCCACGTTCCCGCCGAGTGCAGTCGGCTGAATCACGCAGTGCGCCGCGGTCCGGACGATTCGGCGGCCGATCAGCGCGCCCGAGCACTGGCCACCGAAGGCCGACACCCGCCCGACCTTGTCGGGAATCGAGTTCCCGGTCAGCCGTACGCGGCTGTCGATGCCGTTGCTCCACCCGCGGAATTCCTCGTCGCTCTCGGGCAGCGGCGCGCTCTCGTCGGGGCCAGCCAAGCCACCCTCGGCGACCATCTCGAGCTGATCGCGGATCACCATCAGGGCCTCGTCCTCGACCTCGATCAGGTAGTGGCCTTTCTCGGTCACCATGCCGACGTACGAGAAGCGCTCTTCGGGGTTCTCGCGCGCCGCTGCGAATCGCTGGAGCGCCGCCTGTGGGCTCTCGCCGTCGCGGACCGGCTGCCAGCCCTTGGCCCCATGGGCGAACTGCAAGAACGCCTGCAGCTCGGGATCTTCATTGCCGTCGAAGTCGGGCGCCCGGGTCGGCGCCGCAATGTCGAGCTCGTTCACGTGCTCGGCCTGCACGATCGGTGGCGCTCCGGCGAAAGTGAGCTCGTCAGCCGGAATTGCGTCATCTGGATCGACGGCCAGCTCGGCGTCGGGCTCGGGCTCGGCATCGCAGGCAAACAACGCGAAGGTGGTCAGGAGCGGTAAAACGACGAGGATTCGGATTTTGTTGAACATTGGAGTCCTGGGAGTCGGCCGAACTTCATCAGCCCCACGGGGGGCTGAACCGGCCCTGCAGCTTGCAGGGCTCGCCGGCGCGGCTCGTCGTTGAATGTCCTGTTCACCTCCCTTCGGTCACGACCAGCGCGAGATAGCTCGTGAGCTAGCGCGCTAAAAGCGCAATCTGGGGACACCACATTCGCTACGGTGTCCCTCGAATGGAGAACCACTTAATATCGAGCGCCTATTCGAGGATCACGCGCACGGCCTTGTCGCGCCGGGCTCGGATCGAATCGACGTTCCACGTCAGCAGCGTGAAGGAGCGGGACATCGGCGGCGAGCGTACTCGCTGGGCCGATGCCCGCAAAGGCTCAGCTCACGCTGCAAGGCTCAGGTCTTGCCGCGCAGCAGCTCTTCGAGCGCGCGCCGAACCTGGCGCAGGTGGTCGAGCTGGGCCGTCAGCGGATCGGCCTGCGCAGACCCGAGCCCGCCGAGCGCGAGCAGCCGCTCGATGCTCTTGCGTAGCTCGTCCGCCGAGCTCGTCGTCGAGCCGGGGAAGGGGACGCTGCCAGGCATGCCCGGGAGACCCATGCCGGGGAGACCCACGCCTGGGAGCATGGGCCAGCCGAGCGGCATCGTCGGCGAGACCGAGGGCGGCTGAGTAGACGCGGACTTGCTGTTGCTGCCGGTGTAGTCGATCTCGCCCGCCAGCGCGTGGCCGCGATCGATGCCGGCCCGCCGTTCACCGCGACGGTGCGGGTCCGCGGGGTTGTAGCTGCTCGCGCTCGCGTTGCGCACGTTGGCGGCCATCTGCTCGATCCACTCGCCGAGCGGACCCAAGAACGCGAGGCTCGAGGGGCTGTGCTGGTTGTGGGCGTCGCTGGCGTTGGGCCAAGGGGCCATCCACGCGCCGGGCTGCTGCTTGGCTCGCCGCGGATCGGACCACAGCGGGAGCGGGTTGCTGCTCCAGTCGGGCTTGGGCGGCCAGGTCCAGTGATCGGGCCAGCCGGGCGGACGCGGCAAGCTGGTCTGGCCCTCGCTCGCCGAGTCGCCTTCGCCTTGTGCGGTGGCGTCACCGTTGGCGGCCGGCTCGTACTCG